>NZ_JBHFLM010000067.1:0-88990 GCF_041928655.1 Pelatocladus sp. BLCC-F211
AGAGTTGTAGCACCTGGCGTTTGAGGAACGTAGACGCGCCCTGCGCGGCTGATCGCAGAGTAACCCAACATTATCAAGGCTTTGTTGGGTTTCGCTTGCGCTCAACCCAACCTACATTTCTTCTTAACTGAACCGTATTGAATTATATTCGCCTTATTGTTTCAAATTTTCTCACGAATGAGTAATGCGAGAATGCGATCGCACTACAGCATTTCAAAATCATTCGTGAACAACAAGAGGCCCAAAAAGAATATTTTCCCTATCTTCTGCAATCAAAAGCAAAATATTACATAATGACAGAAAACTAACCTCCACAAAAGCTCATCCATGTCTCAGGAGATTGCTGTTGAATTTCGCCATGTTACCTTTAGTCGTAACCATCGCCCACTGGTGGCAAATCTGAATTTTAGTATTTCTCAAGGAGAAGCGCTGATATTACTTGGACGTAGTGGAAGCGGTAAAACTACGACGATGAAATTAATCAACCGCTTGTTCACACCCAGCCAAGGCGAAGTGTTATTTAACAACATTCCCACAACCCAGTGGAATGAAATTAAATTGCGGCGCAAGATTGGTTATGTAATTCAAGAAACTGGTTTATTTCCCCATTTTACTGTTGAGCGGAATGTGGGTTTGGTTCCCTCACTAGAAAATTGGAAGCCCAACCAAATCAAAAGCCGTGTTTATGAAATGTTGCATTTGGTGGGTTTAGAACCAGAAATATTTGCTCAAAGGTATCCCCACGAATTGTCAGGAGGACAAAGACAACGAGTTGGTATCGCCAGAGCATTAGCAGCCGATCCACCTGTATTGTTGATGGATGAGCCTTTTGGCGCTCTTGACCCGATTACGCGCTTGGAATTGCAGCGAGAATTTAAACGCTTACAACAGGAATTAGGCAAAACAGTTGTTTTTGTGACTCATGATATTCAAGAAGCTTTTGTTTTGGCATCGAGAATTGGTTTAATGTATGGGGGAGAATTGATAGTGTTGGGAACACCAGAAGAATTTATGCGATCGCCCCACCCTGAAGCTCTTGCTTTTTTGCAATGTCTCAAACCAGCAGCTTGAACTTCAACAAGTTTTTTAATTAAATAGGCCTAAGCTATAGGAAAAATTTCAGACGCGATCGCACAACTACAGGATAAATTTAAAACGCGATCGCTTTTTGATAGAAGTGAATGGCGATGCTGCCAAGCAGCCGCTACGCGATCGCAGAAACTTATTCCCAACGATGGTCGTTGATTACCTTGATAAGATAAAAAAAGTTGAGCCGTTCTCTTAGCCGTACTATTAAGGTATGACCACAATAACCCTGCAATTATCGCCAGAATTAGAGCAAAAACTACGAGAAAGTATTGCACGTCAAGACACCCAAACCATTCGACAGCTATTAGCTGATGCATTTGCACCAACAGTAGAAGTATTACTAGGACAAAAAACAGATACTGAAATTCATAATGATGAATTTGAGATAATTGCTGACCAATTAGCTGACGATTTTGCAGCTTGTGTTGGGTCAGATGCACTTCCATTATCAGATTATGCAGTGAGTCGTGAGGGTATTTACCAGGAGCATCCTTAAACGTGGTGTACCTTATAGATACTAACGTTCTGTTGCGTTTTATTTTTAGAAGCGATCCACGATACCCAGTCGTAAAAACTGCTATACGAAAACTACGAACTGATAAACACACACTATATATCTCATCGCAAAACTGTATCGAATTTTGGAACGTCGCCACAAGACCTATAGCAAGAAATGGTTTTGGCTTGACTCCCACAGATGCAAAACGAATGCTGCAACGGATTGAACGTCTGTTTTCATTATTGCCTGATACACCTGCTGTTTATCCTGAATGGCGTAGGCTTGTGGTTACGTACAGTGTATCAGGTGTGCAAGTGCATGATGCTCGCCTTGTTGCCAGCATGAAAGCCAACGGTGTAACTCATATCTTGACATTTAATACTAGTGATTTCACCCGCTATGCAGTAGAAGGGATTGTAGTAGTTGACCCGGTAACGGTATAGATTTTATTTGCGAGGGTGCGATCGCCAAATTTGAACCTGTCAAACAAGAGGCATCAGTGAGAGGTTAGAGTGATTGCACTTTTGTCAAGAGGGTGCGGGAAAAGGCGATAAATCCAGCTTTGAGACTGGCTTTCGTATGGCTTTGACAACTCCTAAATCTTGATTCTCTTTTGCAGCAAAGTACTTAATCGGGTCATCAGCGTTACCTTTGTCGTAGGCAACACTAAAATGTTGCCCACTTCTTAGAAATTTATTCTGCCGTTACAATACCTTTTCGCTTGAAATTTTAACTCTCAAAAACTTTTTAATAATGATAATCAAATAGAGGGGAAAGGAGGCGAGCGACGCTCGCCTCCTTTCCCCTCCCCCACGCACGATTATCATTTTCAATAAGGCTATTTTGAGTATTTTAACTGATTGACAAAATGCACTTTATTTTAACCTCTCACGGATGCACGCACCCTACAAAACTTTAATTGTGGACGGTGCGTTGCGCTGCGCGACAACACACCCTACAAAACTATTACCCCATCCCCGATCCCCTATTCCCCGTTCTCATAATCACCACCAGAACCATACTTCCAAGCATCAACCCAACGGCGCCAATAATATTTAGAAGTGTTGGGTAAATATTTCTCCCAGGGTTCTAAAATTTGACTTAGCCAAAACAACGCAGAATATACAGCCAAATTTCCGTAATGTACCAGCCAATCTAACAAAGCTGGTAAACCTACATGGGGAATGATTTTAACTACAATCCCAGGATGGGCTAAATTTGTTTTTAACAAGGTTTGCGTTAAGGCTGGAAACTTGACTACATCTTGTAAAAATGGTTTTAAAACCATATCACCTGATTCTTGCATTTGCTGAAATACAGCTGATAGCAATTCGTTAATTTGTTCCGGAGCAATTTTTTGATTAACACCGACACTCATAGCTTTTTGAAATAGCCAAGTCACACTCAAACTCGGTTGATATGGTTGCAATAGTCCTAATGCATTGGCAGATAATTGATCAGTTTGCAGTGCTTCATCAATACCTTGGGTTAATCGCTGTAAATGACGTACCATCGCCCCAAAACCACCAAAACTCAAAGGTGATTGATTTCCACTGCTGTCTCCGACTGGGAGAATGCGACTCCAGGGTGTATGTAGGGGACTTTGGCGATAGGAAGGAAAGAAGCCAAATAGCGCCCTTTGAAATTTTAACTGCGACAATTCCACATTTTGATATTTTGGCATTAAGCGCAGATAGTCTTCAAACAAAGCTTCTAATCCTAGATGTCGTGGATCTGCATCCATATAGGTAAACATGTAAGTAGTTCTACCATCTCTAGCGGGAAAAGCTTCCCAAAAATATTGGCACTGTTTTTGAATCGGTGTAAACGATAAGATTAAATCCCCAGTGTGATTTTCTGGAAAACCTTGAGCGCAACTTCCAACCACTAAGCACACCGCATCTGGTTTTCGCCCTTGTCGCGCTTGTTGGATAATTGGAGAAAAATGTCCCATGGCGTCAAGTAGCAATCTGGCTTTGTATTGATTGTTAACTATGACTCCATCTGGATGAATCACTACTTCTCCAAAAGGCGTGTTTTCAAATAATTTTCCGCCTACAGCCAGAAATCGCTGTTTTAATGTTTCCAGTAAATACACTGGATCTACACCAATATTTAAGACGTTTTCTACCCAAATCTCTACACCATTGTCAAACCCGACTCTAGCTGGATTGTATTCTGTGGCGATCGCTTGTTGTAATTCTGCGTTTGTTAATAAAGATAATTTTAAAAAAACTTCTAGTTCTTGGCGAGAAATATTCCATTCTTGATCTCTTCCCCGCAATATCCCCCGTTCGAGTAACGCCACTCGAAACCCTTGCACAGCTAAGGCGCAACCAATTAAAATCCCTAAAGTGCCACCACAAATCAACACATCCCAATCGACAGCACCCAATTGTTGCTGATTTTCTTTAACTGCTGTTGGTACTGGGACTTTACCTTCTCTGATTGATGTTAAGATGCGATCGCTACGACGCAACCCTCCCAAAACATCGCCTGGTAATTGCGAAAGAATTTCCTCAGTTAAAGACATAGAATTTTATTCCAGCAAAGTTACTGATCTTGATCCTAGCGACTTCATCACACCAACAATATTCCACCAAATGTAGAGACGTAGCAATTCTACGTCTCTACAAAGGATTGTAGGCTGGGGTTCAATCCAAAATCCTGTTCGAGGATGGCTTGTGTATTTTCCATTTCAAATAAAGTTTAACTATTCGGCTTTTTTGTGAAACAATGATTACGGTGTCTTTTGTTATATTTATTGCCAACAAAAGATAGTTAGGTTTTAAGAGTGCATCTTTAAATAACGCAAGCAGATAGTATAGCTGTTGATAAATAGCTAGTAACCTGGTGGCATGAGTGTATGAAAATAGCTTTCATAGTCAACAAATTTCCAGTCTTATCGGAAACATTTATTTTGAATCAGATTACAGGTCTAATTTACCGAGGTCACGAAGTTCATATTTACGGTTATAGACCTAATGATACTACTAAATATCATCCAGACGTAGAAAAATATGACTTGCTAAAATCCACTTTCTATGCTCCGAATCTTCCTCAAAATAAACTCTGGCGGCTACTTAAAGCACTGTGGTTAATCATTACAAATTTTTATAAAGCTCCATTAGTCATACTGCGATCGCTCAACATATTTAAATATCATGAGCGTGCAGCGTCTTTAAGGATCTTATACTCTATTATCCCTTTATTAAATACCGAATCATATGATATCATTCACTCTCAATTTGGTATCCAAGGCAACGAGGGAATGATTTATCGTGAAATCGGGGCGATTCAAGGCAAGTTAATTACCACTTTTCGGGGCTATGATATCAGCTGGTATGTAAAAGAATATGGAGAAAATGTCTACGATCAATTGTTTATCAAAGGGGATTTTTTCCTGGCAAATTGTGAGTTTTTCCGCCAGCGAGCCATTAAATTAGGATGTGATGAAAAAAAGATTATTGTTCACGGTTCGGGAATAGATTGTAGTCGGTTTAGTTTTCGGACACGCCAGCCTCTAGAAGATGGGAAAATCTCTATTGCCACAACTGGTCGGTTGGTTGAAAAAAAAGGAATAGAGTATGGCATTCGTGCCGTTGCGAAAGTTTTAAAAACCTATCCCAACTTGGAATATAATATTGTCGGCGATGGAGCGTTAAAGGAACATTTGCAGCAAGTAATTATCGAACTGGGTGTTGCAGAACAAGTTAAGCTTTTAGGCTGGAAAAATCAACAAGAAATTATTCAAATTATCGATAATACTCATATTTTTATCGCTCCTAGTGTCACAGCTAAAGATGGAAATCAGGATGCACCTGTTAATACCCTCAAAGAAGCAATGGCTATGGGTTTACCAGTGATTGCAACTCGACACGGAGGTATTCCGGAACTAGTGCAAGATGGGATTTCTGGTTTCTTAGTACCAGAACAAAATGCAGATGCGATCGCAGATAAATTAACTTACTTAATTGAGCATCCAGAATTATGGGAAAAAATGGCTAAAGCTGGTCGTGCTTATGTAGAAAAACATTACGATATAAATCACCTCAATGATGAACTAGTCGAAATATATCAGCAAGTCATCATGGATCATCTGCAACCATCTCCGGTCACTCCTCAATCAATGGAAAAAAGGTGATATGGGCTACTAGTCAAAAAAATTTAGAACAGTTACACTGGCTTGTTTTATTCCACACTTAAAAAAGAGCATAATCATGAATAAATCTTTATTATCAGAACCAGAGGTAACGATTGTTGTTGTTCCCCGTGAACGTTTTAGCTATAGCCGTGAATCCTTGGAAAGTATTTACGACAATACAGATTATCCTTTTAAATTAATTTATGTAGATGGTGGTTCACCTGCTGACATCAAAAATTATCTGCAAGCAAAAGCAGCCCAAAAACAGTTTCAATTAATCCGCACTGCTCACTACCTTTCTCCCAACCACGCGAGAAACATCGGTTTACGCCAAGTCAACAGTAAATATGTTGTGTTTATGGATAACGATGTCGCGGTGACACCTGGCTGGTTGCAAGCATTGGTAGACTGTGCAGAAGCCACCAACGCAACTATAGTTAGTCCCCTCGTCTGTCAATACCTACCCCTACATACAGAAGTGCATTGTGCAGGTGGGGAATCTGGAGTCAAGGTCGAAACTAAAGGCGAGACTACCAGACGGCGGATGATTGAGAAAATTTATAAACAGGGACGAAAAGTAGCTGATGTGCGTCCCCAACTGCAACGCCAACCAACCGGATTGGCAGAGTTTCACTGTATGCTCGTACGTAAAGAAATTTTTGATCAAATTGGTCTTTTGGATGAGGGACTGCTGAACACGAAAGAACACGTAGATTTGTGTGTTTTAGTCAGTGAAGCGGGCGGAACAGTTTACTTGGAACCCGCATCTTTAGTAACCTACGTACCAGGCCCGCCCTTAAAATGGACAGACTTACACTTCTACATGCTGCGGTGGAGTGATGCTTGGGAACTAGCCAGCTTGAAGCGTTTACGTGATAAATGGAATCTGACAGAAGATGAGTATTTCCAAAACAAATACAAACGCTTAGGATGGCGGCGAGATATGACAATTGTCAATCCCCTCGTCCGTAAAATTCCTTTGGGACAATTTGGTTCTCGTGTAGTAGGGAAAATTCTCCGAGAAATGGACAAGGCCTTAAACCATTATCTGACCTCTCGCTATGCAAGAAGATACTTGCAAGGACGAAAAAATCAAGTTCCGCCCCCACCCCCACCTACATCTACAACACTGTCATCACAAAGTTAATCAGGGTGTGACCTGGAAAAACAAGGACACAACCTCCATGAGTAAAGAATCTGTGCCTCCTACTAAATCCCTATTAATGCGGCCGCATCGCCGCCAGTTTATAATTGGACCAGAAGTTTTCCCTGTGTATGAAGACTGGCATTGTCGCCAGTTAGACACCGACCGTTGGATTTCCTATTGTCCCGAACTTCGTGCCACTTGGACAAAGGATGCTGACGGAGTTGCTTGGGTAATTCTGGGAGTGGCTGTGGAAACGCTAGAGTTCCAATCAGAACCACTAACAGAGATTTCTCGGACAGCTAGTGAAGACATACCCAAACTCTATACAAGTTGGGCTGGTCGTTGGGTCTTGATTGGTAAGGGCCAGGTACACATGGATGCTTCTGGGCTTCTCGGTTGCTTTTATGGAAGCACCCGCGACGGTCAACCTTGGGTATCGAGTAGTGCAGCTTTACTTAACGATATACTTTTACCAAAGGCTGATTGCCGACAGTTATGTTATCAACAGGGAGTGTCCTGGTTTACACCACCATTTTCTGGGTTTGGGGAAATAAGTCGTCTTTTACCCAGTCAAGTCATTCACCTCAAAGATGGTAGCATTCATCCCCGACCTTTGCTGCCCCCAATCAATCCAGAACTTGACTATGAAGAGGCTTTGGATCTTTTAAGCCAAAGCATGATTACAGCACTGCGACGACTTTATCAACTAGAGAACAGAGTTTGGCTAGGACTTTCGGCTGGTGTTGATTCACGCTTGGTACTAGCAATGGCATCTTGTGGTAATGTCAAAATCACACCCTTTACTCGCATCGCTGCCAGGATGTCAGTAGCCGATCGCATCCTACCAGCCACATTAGCAGACAAACTCGGATATCAGCACATCTTTTTAAAAGGACGCAACAGCAAAGCCAACCGTAAAGAACTCGTCGCCGAACATACCGCAGGTCATGTTTCAGAAGGCGACGCCTTACCTTTTCTTCAAAGTGTGCGAGATTCTTTAGACGGAATTTCTGTGGGTGGTTGGTGCTTTGAAGTGGGTAAAGCCATGTGGCGAAAATGTTTTCCTGATAATATAGATGACATCGAAATCTGCACTCGACAAATTGCCCGCACTTATGGCGAACCATTAAACTCAAGTGCGATCGCAGGTATTTGTGAATGGTTAGAATGGGTGAAACAAAATCCCCAAGAACACATGGATTGGCGAGACAGATTTTACATTGAACAACGCCTCGCTGGTTGGCAAAGTTCCAAAGAACAGTTGTATGACCTTAGTAATATCCAGAGAATTCCCATTGTTAACGCTGCTCGCACCTATGCGTTAATGCTGAGTATCCCCGAAAACCGTCGCCTCAATGCCAAATATCAACTTGATCTGATTTCTCAAGCAGCTCCTCAACTAGCTATGTATCCTTGTAATCCAGGCAATAAATATTTTGGCAGGCTACGGTCAATCATGATCAAATCTTCATACGACCCTCTGTATGTGCCGCAGATCATTGCCAGAAAACTGCGATCGCGATAATCTTTTTTTATTGTTCAGTAGATAAAAATACAATTTTCCCGGATCACAATCTCATGACTGAGAATACCTCAGTCATAAGGTAGTGGAAAACACTTACCTGTGAAGGGAAATATATATATGCAGTGTAGTAGGGTGAAAACTTTGAAGCACAAAACGCGTTCAAAATCTCAGCTACATGAGGTTATTCATACACCCGAAAGTAGTCTGAAACATCCCCTCCGATTATTCCAACAAATGTGGCGAGACTTACTCGCTTCTCGTGAACTTGCTTGGCGACTCATGATCCGCGATATTAGCGCCCAGTACCGTCAATCATTTTTAGGAATAGTCTGGGCCTTTTTACCCCCAATTGTCATGGCAATCAGCTTTACCCTTGCCAATAATGCCCAAGTCATTAATGTCGGGAAAACAGATATACCCTATCCAGCTTACGTCATGTTTAGCACTGCTCTCTGGCAAACATTTGTGGAAGCATTAAATGGCCCAGTACAAGCAGTGACAGTTGCAAAACCGATGTTAGCCAGAGTTAATTTTCCCCGCGAAGCACTAATTTTGGCAAAGCTAGGCGAAGTATTTTTTAATTTTGCCATTAAAGTAATTTTGATAATTGCCTTATTTATCTTCTTTCGTGTTTCTGTAAGTTGGACAGTGATTTTAACGCCAGTCGCATTAATTCACTTAGTTTTACTCGGAACATTCATCGGTATTTTATTAGCTCCTTTCGGAATCTTATATCAAGATGTGTCTAAAGGACTAACTTTAATCACAGGTTTTTGGCTGTTTTTAACACCAGTAGTCTATGAAATTCCTAGTGATGGAATATTTAGATTTTTAGTAAAGCTTAACCCTGTTACTCCTTTATTAGTTACAACTAGAGAGTTAGCAACCACAGGCATAGTATCAGAACCTTTAGGATTTTGGGTAGTTAGTGGCATTACTATTATCGGTTTACTACTCACTTGGATTACATTTCGTCTAGCTATGCCTTTCGTAGTAGAAAGAGTTAGTTCATAATTATGACAGATTTAATCGAACAAAATTTTTCTACCCAGCCTCAAGATGATACTGAAGTCGTCATTTCAGTAGAAAATGTCTCGAAAAAATTTTGTAGAAACTTAAAAAAATCTTTGTTATATGGTGTTCAAGATATTACCACAGAATTGTTTGGTGCCAATAGAAAAAGTAATTCTTTAAGACCAAAAGAATTTTGGGCGCTCAAGGATCTTAGCTTTCAACTCCGTCGGGGAGAAGCCCTAGCATTAATTGGGTCGAATGGAGCTGGTAAAAGTACAATTCTACGTATTATTAGTGGCTTGATTAAACCTGATACTGGCAGAGTTAAAGTTAGAGGTAGAATTGCACCATTAATTGCTTTGGGAGCAGGCTTTAATCCGATTTTGACAGGGCGAGAAAATATTTATGCTAATATGTCAATCTTGGGTCTATCTACAAAAGAAATTGAAGAAAAATTTCAAGATGTCATAGACTTTGCTGAAATTGCCGATGCCATTGATGCACCTGTACAAACTTATAGTTCTGGGATGGCTGCACGACTAGGATTTGCTTGTGCTGTGCATATCGAACCAGATATTTTACTCATTGATGAAGTCTTAGCTGTTGGTGATATCAAGTTTAGAATGAAATGCCATCGCAAACTGGCTAAACTTCGAGAAAATGGCACTGCTTTTATCTTAGTTTCTCATAATCCTCCAGCAATTTTAAATGTCTGTACTTCGGCAGTTTATATATCAAAAGGTAAATTGATTTCTGCTGGCGATATAGATACTGTTGTTCGTAAATATGAAGAAGATTTATGTCTAGCTGGTACAGAAAAATCTACAGGTTACTTGGTTTTACCAGAAAAACCTGAGAGTGAAAGTACAGGTATAGACATTACTTCTGTATATTTTAAAGATGAGCAAGGAAATTTTGTAGAAACACCTATAAGTGGCGCATCTGCTTCTCTGTGTGTGGAATGCAAAGCACATCGGAGAGTAACTAACGCTAATCTCTGTGTCACAATTACAGATATTGGTGGAGAAAACGGTCGCATTTTATATCTCACAGCAGCCAGCGACAATAATTATTTAAAAGTTCTACCGGGCAAAAATGAATTACAAATGTATATGCCTTTTTGTTGCTTGAATCCTGGTGTATACAATGCCAAAGTTTTTATCAAAGAAGGCGCCTACTCCTTTGATGCAGTCGAATCTTTTAGATTTACAGTCAAAGCAAATACGATTACCAATCAATCTTTGTTTTATCAACCCCGACAATGGAAAGTTGTAAACTAAAAACTCATCAATGTGAATTAACGTAAGAATTTTTAAATAAGTTCGTAGTAAGGACTTTAGTCCTTATTGAATCGATGTTATAGCAAAGTTTTTCAATTCAAAATCTCAAATCCAAAAAAGTTTAATTTGGCTTTAAAATAATTACGCTCAATATTCCAAACCATTTTTCAATGTTTGGAATAATTTTTACTTAGTTAATTTTAAGTATTTTTAGATTAAAAATACTAATAATATCTCCTGACTCCGAAAAATACCTTGATTTATATGGTATTAATAATCTATTTATGGTCATTTTACAACACAGAGTCAAACAAAAATGTCAAAACTTGTCTCAGTCATCATTCCTTGTTTTAACGCAGAAAAATGGTTAAAAGAAGCAATTGATAGCTGCCTACAACAAACCTATCCCAATCTCGAAATTCTAGTGATCAATGATGGTTCAACTGATAATTCTTTAGAAATTCTCAAAACCTATGGCAATAGAATTATTTGGAAAAGCTTACCCCATCAAGGTGGAAACCATGTCAGAAATTATGGCTTTCATTTATCAAAAGGAGAGTATATCCAGTACCTAGATGCAGACGACTATATCTTACCTGAAAAAATTGCCAGACAAGTAAATTTTTTAGAAACAACAGGAGCTGATGTTGTTTATGGTGATTGGAGATATAAACATCATTATGCAGATGGAACAAGTTTTTTAGCGCCTATACAAATAGCCCAATCACAAGCTGACATCCTGGAATCTCTACTAGCAAATTGGTGGACTGCTGTCGCCTCATTACTTTACAAAAGAAGCGCAGTCGAAAATAGCAACGGGTGGGATGAAAACTTATTAGCTGCACAAGATCGAGATTTCTTTTTATCAGTTGTTATGAGTGGTGCAAAAGTAGTATATCAACCAGGTTGCTATGCAGTTTATAGAAGATACGGCAATGTGACAGTTTCTACTTATAGTAAATCTCGTTGGGTAGAATGCCAACATTTAGTACTACAGAAGGCACAAAAC
This sequence comes from Pelatocladus sp. BLCC-F211, assembly GCF_041928655.1. NCBI lineage: Bacteria > Bacillati > Cyanobacteriota > Cyanophyceae > Nostocales > Hapalosiphonaceae > Pelatocladus > Pelatocladus sp. BLCC-F211. Next base: position 11,708 of record NZ_JBHFLM010000067.1, read on the forward strand.
AGGCTATTACAGTCAAACAAATTGATCCTAAAATATCGTTATGCTTTAGCCTTATCTTACTTTGAATTGGCACGAGAATCATTGAGATTTGACTATTCAATGTACCTGCGATTTCTGGAAAAAACTTTAATCTTATCTCCCGATTTTAAGCATCCAAGTAAACGCATAACATATAATTTAATTCAAAATATTTTGGGATTCCGACACACAGAAAGAATATTCTTATTACTGTTGTCTATCAAAAAACTGATCAAGTCACTTAATCAATTTTTGATTAACACAAAAGAGAAATTCAGTGTAATATCATAATTAACTAGATCGGCACGAATAAAGTTAACTCGTAAGGATCGTCATTCGTCATTTGTCATCAGTTCATGATGGCTAACTCTCGTTCTCATCTCGCATCTAGGAATACAGATGAATAGTTCAAAAGTTGTCGCAATTATTACAGGTGTTTTTTCCATTATTTTAGCGATCGCCTACCTACTCCTCGTACAAATCATCGACTTTCGCGGCGAAATGAAACCCGCTCCCATCAGTGAAGCAGAACAGCCAGTATCGATAGTTACTCCCTTCTATACAAACAGTTGATTGAAAACCAGCCAGTGCGATCGCTAACTATTTATCATCCAAAGTTTCAATCAACAAATCTACTTGCTGTTGTCGCTGTTGCAAAAAACTTTCGCACTCACCTAAATACTCAACAGCCTTAGCAAATTGCTCAAACACATCAGCCAAATCCAACTCACCCGCCTCAATGCGAGCGATAATACCCTCAATTTCAGCAACCTTCGCCTCATAACTCCAAACTTCTATTTCTACAGACTTAGAATTAGAAGAACTACTGCGCTTAACCATGCAAATCTCCGCGTCCTCTGCGTCTTCCTGCTCCCTGATCCCTGCTAAAATCTCCCTGCTTCTTGTCTCCCTTGTCTCCCTTGTCTCCCTTGTCTCCCTTGTCTCCCTTGTCCCCCTTGTCCCCCTTGTCCACGCCACGTGCTACAACGCGGGGGACCCGCGCAACGCAGTGGCTCCCCTTGTCTCCTACTTCCGTCACCCTGACTTTAACCTCACCCCGTCCCAACTGTATCACCAACTCTTGCCCCTTAGCTAACTCAGTCGCATTGCGAACAATCATCCCATTCTCTTGTCTCACCACTGCATAACCACGTTTTAATACAGCTTTCGGGTCAAGAGTTGTCAGCTTCTGTCGTAACATCTCTAAATGCTGAGTTGCTTGTTGTAGTTTACCAGATGTAATTTGCACTAATTTCTGACGTTGCCAAATCAGCATCCGCATCTGTTGCTGTACTTGCTTATCTAAGCGCAAACGCCGCAAACGTTCCCCCAATCCTTGCAGTTGATTTTCAGCTGTTGTTAACTTCCCCTGCACAACCTGCTGTAAACTTATAACTCGCTGTTGATGCTGATTATATAGGTCTTCCAGGGCAGGAACAACTCGTTCAGCCGCCGCAGTCGGAGTATGCACATTCTCATCTGCAACTAAATCCACCAAAGACTCATCCCTTTGATGTCCAATGCCAGTAATGACAGGAATAGCACAATTAGCAACTGCTCGTACCACTCGCTCATCATTAAAACAAGCCAACTCCTCAACCGCACCCCCTCCCCGTGATAAAATTAATACCTCAGCCCGTCCATCACGTTCGACCCGTTCAATTGCCTTGACAATAGACTCTGGTGCTTGCTCACCCTGGACTGTGGCAGGAGAAAATAAAACATGTAAACCTGGATATCTGTGTCTCAAAGTCTTTTGGATATCACCCCAAGCAGCAGCAGTCGGTGAAGTAACAACAGCAATAGTTTGAGGATGAAGTGGAAGCGATTTTTTCCTTTGTGGATCAAACAATCCTTCTGCTTCTAAGCGGTTTCGCAGTTGTTGATAACGCAACGCCTGCAAACCCACACCAGCCGGTAAAGCTTGCCAAACAGAAAGCTGATATTCTCCCCGTGCTGGGTATATTCGGATACTGCCCAAAATAATTAACTGCTCACCCACAGTCGGTCTTTGCATCAGTTTAGGCAATTGCCCATTCCACACCACACATTTAATTGCTGCTCCATGATCGGGATCTTGCAGAGTAAAAAATAAACCACTACGATGATTGTTAGCACTGGAAACTTCTCCAATTACCCAAACTTGCCGCAATTGCTCATCTTGTTCTAGTAGCAAGCGAATGTAATCAGTCAAACCAGCAACGGAGACAGCTGTATCAGGAATCACAAAGTCAGTAAAATCAGCACTCATTATGCTTGTAGACTAAATAGCTAGACGGGAATCAACAAATGTCTTGTAAATAAACGTAAAAATATGCCTATAGTAGCGCTTGACCAGGCGCATAGCTAATACATACTGCATAATAACCAAGATAGAGTAGTTCGCACTATGTAGCGACTAGCCACAGAAAAATGTCAAAATAGTATATCTGTTCTATAAAACTTCCCAAGCAACACTCCCTAAATCCATATATATAGAGGTAGGAATGGCTGTTAATACTGACAATGCTGGCAAGCAAAAAGCGCTCAACATGGTACTCAACCAGATTGAGCGTACTTTTGGCAAAGGAACAATCATGCGCTTGGGCGACGCCACCCGGATGCGGGTAGAAACCATCTCTAGTGGGGCGCTGACTTTAGATTTGGCCTTAGGCGGCGGTTTACCCAAAGGTCGAGTAATTGAAATATATGGTCCAGAAAGTTCTGGGAAAACGACATTAGCACTACACGCCGTTGCAGAAGTGCAAAGAAATGGTGGGATTGCTGCTTATGTTGATGCTGAACACGCCTTAGATCCTACCTACGCCGCAGCTTTAGGTGTAGATACAGAAAACTTATTGGTTTCCCAACCAGATACAGGAGAATCAGCATTAGAAATAGTCGATCAACTCGTTCGTTCAGCAGCAGTAGATATAGTCGTTATTGACTCGGTAGCAGCCCTAGTTCCCCGTGCAGAAATCGAAGGCGATATGGGTGATGCTCACGTTGGTCTTCAGGCAAGATTGATGAGCCAAGCCCTCCGTAAAATTACTGGTAATATTGGTAAATCTGGCTGCACAGTTATTTTCCTCAACCAGTTACGACAAAAAATTGGTATCAGTTACGGAAATCCAGAAACTACAACTGGTGGTAATGCACTTAAATATTACGCTTCGGTACGCTTAGATATCCGCCGGATTCAAACCTTGAAAAAAGGAACTGAGGAATTTGGTAATCGCGTTAAAGTCAAAGTTGCGAAAAATAAAGTTGCGCCACCTTTTAGAATTGCAGAATTCGACATCATTTTTGGTAGAGGTATTTCTACCTTGGGTTGTCTTGTGGATTTGGCAGAAGAAACTGGTGTAATTAACCGTAAGGGAGCATGGTATAGCTACAATGGCGACAATATTTCCCAAGGTCGAGATAACGCCATTAAGTACTTAGAAGAAAAAACAGAATTTGCTGAACAAATTAAGCAGCTAGTCCGGGAAAAACTAGAAAAAGGAGCTGTTGTTTCCGCTAACTCTGTCAGCAAAACAAATGAGGACGAAGACGAAGATATGGATGATGCTTCTGAAGAGGAATAGTATTTGTTGTTTATTGACTAGTTAGTGCTTAGTGAGTTAGTCGTAGAGATGTGCTGTGTTACGTCTCTACGCTTCATACCTGGTAAAATAAATCAAGTTATTTGCTTTGTCTACTGAATTGGAACATCTCGACCCCAAACGATACGGATTAGCGTTTCACACTACAACCCCTGAATTGGGTTTGGCAATTAGTAACTTTGCTGGAGATGCGCGTTTTGCTATCTGGAATTTGGAACGTGAATTATCCAGTTTGATGCATCAATACTTAATCGAATTTATTAAACCCCAAACTTGGGTAGACTTGGGCTTTGTTGCTGTAGCTAAGGGACCAGGTGGTTTTACTGGAACTCGGATTGGGGTGGTTGCTGCTAGGACTTTGGGACAACAGTTAGAAATTCCTGTATTTGCTATCTCCACATTAGCAGCAGTAGCTTTGTCACAAGCAAACAAGAGTGTAATTGCTGTACAAATGCCGGCACAAAGGGGTCAAATTTTTGCTGCTATCTATCAACCTGCACCTGATGGTTTGGGACTCCAAGTGTTGTTACCAGATACTGTATTCACACCAGAAGCATGGCAGAAAAAGTTAGCAACCTGGAATAGTGATTATCAACTAGTTGAAGCCAAATCAGAGTTAGCTGCAACAGTGACAAGCATTTTGCAGCTAGCATATTTGGAATGGCAAGCAGGAAAGCATCTTCATTGGTCAGAAGCACTTCCATTCTACGGACAGCATCCAGTCGAAGTGTAGATAAATATAATTATTTTGAGCGATCGCGCAGAAATACTCTCAGCGATCGCCAAAGCAGATTTTTGAATCAGCAGGAAAAGATAAAAAGCGTCCCCTATTCTTCATTGAGACAGTGATGTTAGATGTATTGCTAAAGTATCTGAAACTATCCCCTATTTTTGATCAACATCACTTTCACTATTTCTGTGGCGATATCACTGGAAATACCTAAAGCTTGGTATAAATCATTCAAAAAGTCTCGCTCTTCCTGAGAAACGACTCCATCAACTAATACTAAATCCGTGGCTACTGCAAAAGCCGCTTCCCGCAAATCATTTGGTAGAGAATCCTTAGCAGCATTAAATAAAACATCAATACCCTCACCCTTTAAAATTCCCAGAAGTTTGTCAAACATCCTAATAATGACATCATGAGAATAACTTCTGAAAAGTCTCATGCGAGACAGCGTAGATGAGATAGCACGCGCCTCCTCTTCAGAGAGATAACCGTCTGAGGCTGTTGCTGCCAGAGTAATGGCGGCAAATGCTTCTGCTGGAGTGAATGCGTCTTGAACTTGGCTCTGTGCGCCGGACATTTTGTCGAATAAACCCATTGTAATTTGCTCCTTTGCTCTGGTCTTAGTCTCTGTATAATTACCGAGTATTTTTCATATTTTAGGTAATTAATGAAACTCTGTGAGACTCTTGACCTTAGTGTTCCCAGGATTTTTGTCTAGTGAACACAGCACTCAATGGTTTTCGACAATAAGTTACATTTTTTGCTTGCAATTAGCGGAATTGCCTGGGAGAGATTTGGCGATCGCCTGTTTTTTCTATTGTTTCAATTACTGCCAAACCAATACCAGAACCTGCAATCAGCAGACCTACCGATATCAAAAAGGCATTTACAAGCATGTGGAGGGCTTCATCAAACAAAATGTAGGTGGTCATAGCTTTGCTCTCTTTAACTCTGTTGTGCTAGTACTATTTGTTTCTTCACAGCTTGATGGCTGATTTTCGCTTTTTTAATTTACCAGCATTTGCATCTTAACAAAACTTTAGGTCTTTAGCGAGATACCTAGCTATTTTTCTTTTGAAAGATTTGAATAAATTTAGCTAATCTTTTTGTGAAGCTACATGCTTACCAGTAAGTAAATTTACAAAATACACCTTTCACTTTTACGTAATATATTTTTCTAATTACTTAGTGCTTTAAACTACTGTAGCAAAGAGTAATAAATATGAGCTTGGTTGCTAAGATTAAGAATCGCGAAGCCCAGATTTCCGACTTATTTCAGAAGTTGGGGATCTTATCTCTACAGCAAGTAAATAAGTGATATTAACACCTGAAATTGTAAATTTGAGTTTTTTATAAGACATGGTAAAGATGAAAAATTTAATATTTGATGATTATTTCATTTAGAAAGAGCATATATTTTTTTACTTTTTAAATAAATAAAGTCTACAAACATATTTGTTGGTACTGAAATTCTCTACAAAAACTCATGTAGATGCAAAGTACCTTAGTGCAAGTAGCCAACGGGGAATTCCGGCTGTTCCCTCTTAAGGCTATATCAGGCAAATACGTTACAAGCTTCTGGTATAGTCTACTACAGTGACGCCACACTGCCTCGTTGTGAATCTCTTTACTATAGGTAAGGAGAGCGTCAAACTAGATAAGCTAACTTTGTCTGCTGAACTAGACTTAAATTTGTATATCGTTTGTGTAGTACCAGGTTTATGAATTCTCAAATTATTGAAAATACAAGCAAAAAAGCATTTTTATTAGAAGTTGGTACAGAAGAATTACCTGCAAGCTTTTTGAGTAGTGCGATCGCACAGTGGAAATCGCTGATTCCTCAAAGTCTCCGAGAAAATAGTCTCAACAGTGAATCTGTAGAAATTTACGGTACTCCGCGACGTTTAGCAGTATTGATTAAAGGTTTACCATCCCAGCAAGCCGACAGGGAAGAAGAAATTAAAGGCCCACCCGCCCAAACTGCTTTTAAAGACGGAAAACCCACCCCAGCAGCACAAGGTTTTGCCAAAAAGCAAGGTGTGGAACTTGATGCTTTTGAAATTCGCAGCACAGATAAAGGTGATTTTGTGTTTGTACGCAAGCTGATTCCCGGTCGTCAGGTAGCGGAAATCTTAACAGAACTTGTCCCTCAGTGGATTTTGGCTTTAGAAGGTAAACGGTTGATGCGCTGGGGTGATGGGGATTTGCGGTTTTCTCGTCCGATCCGTTGGTTGGTGAGTTTGTTAGATGATGCGATACTGCCCATAGAATTGGTGAATGGTTCTGAGACGATTAAAAGCGATCGCATCTCTCAAGCTCATCGAGTTTTACATCCCCAACCAGTTACAATCCCCCAAGCTATCGATTATGTAGCTGTAATGCGTCTAGCTTCGGTTATTGTGAATGTCGAGGAACGGAAAAATATTATCGTTGAAGAAGTCACAAAATCTGCTAATAAGTTAAATGGTTCTGTAGAAATTTACCCAGAACTATTAGAAGAAGTTACAAATCTAGTCGAATGGCCTTCAGCAGTAATTGGTGAATTTGAAAGCGATTTTTTAAATTTGCCTACAGAAGTAATTACTACTGTAATGGTGCATCACCAGCGTTATTTTCCGATATTTAAAGATAGCAATCAGCAAAAATTACTGCCCTATTTTATCACTATTTCCAATGGCGATACAGCAAAATCAAATATTATTGCTGTTGGGAATGCGAGAGTGATTCGCGCTCGTTTAGCTGATGGTAAATTCTTCTATGATGCTGACTTAAAAAATCCGTTAGATAGTTTTTTACCCCAGTTAGCAAAAGTTACTTTTCAAGAAGACTTAGGTTCACTGCTAGATAAAGTCGGACGAGTTTCTCAAATTGCTGCACAAATCGCTGAACAATTGCAATTAAATCCACAGCAAAGTCATCATGTCCACCGTGCTGCATTATTATGCAAAGCTGATTTAGTCAGCCAAATGGTCTATGAATTTCCAGAGTTGCAGGGAAACATGGGACAAAAATATGCTTTAGCAAGTGGAGAAGGAGAAGCGGTTGCAACAGCAATTTTTGAACATTATTTGCCTCGTGGTGCAGATGATATTCTACCACAAACAATTACAGGTCAAGTTGTAGGTTTAGCAGATAGATTAGATACTTTAGTCGGTATCTTTGGTTTAGGGATGATTCCCACAGGTTCTTCTGATCCTTTTGCCTTACGACGCGCTGCAAATGCAGTTGTAAACATCACATGGGCAACAGATTTAGGGATTAATTTACAACAGTTATTGGAGCAAATCGCTACAGATTTTGTTGCCAAACATAACAAGAATAAACAAGAATTAGTTGCGACTTTGCAAGAATTTTTCTTACAACGCATTCGGACACTGTTGCAAGAAGAAAAACAAATAGATTATGACTTGGTGAATGCTGTGTTGGGCGAAAATGACCCAGAATATACCCAAAGAGCATTACAGGATTTATTAGATGTGCGCGATCGCGCCTTATTTTTGCAAAAAATCCGCAAAGATGGCACCTTAGACAAAATCTACGAAACCGTCAACCGTTCTACCCGTTTAGCAGCGCAAGGTGATTTAGATACCAAGCAGCTTGATCCGACAACTATAATTCAGCCAGAACTATTCCAAAAGTCTTGTGAAACAGCACTTTACCATGCCTTAGTAGAATTAGTTCCCCAAACTCAAGCCGCACAAAATTCGCGTAATTACCAACTGTTGGTAGCAGGATTAGAAAAAATTGCTCCCACCGTGAGTAACTTTTTTGATGGACCGGAAAGTGTTTTGGTAATAGATCCAGACCCCAATATTAAGCGCAATCGATTAAATTTGCTGGGTTTGCTGCGTAACCACGCGCGCGTGTTAGCAGATTTTGGCGCAGTTGTAAAAAATTTGTAGCTAAAGTCTATAAAAATATTGTGTAAATTGTGCCAAGAAACGTTAGGATAAGGTGTGCTTAACCAGGGAATTCTGCTACAGTCTATGCCCAAAGCCCATGTAATTGGATTAGGAAAGTCCGGTATTGCGGCGGCGAGATTGTTGAAGCGGGACGGTTGGGAGGTGGTGTTAAGCGATCGCAACACCTCCTCTAACCTCCGTACGCAACAACAAGAACTCCTTGCCGAACAAATCACTGTTGAACTAGGGTATTCTCTGGATTTAACTCAAGCAGATTTACCCCAGCTAATAGTTGTGAGTCCCGGTGTTCCTTGGGATATCCCCGTACTAGTCCAAGCACGGGATTTGGGTATAGAAACCATCGGCGAGATGGAACTAGCATGGCGGTATTTAACATCTATACCTTGGGTGGCGATTACTGGTACTAACGGTAAGACTACTACTACTTCTTTAATTGCAAGCATTTTCCAAACAGCAGGGTTACATGCTCCGGCTTGCGGTAACATTGGCTATGCTGCTTGTGAAGTTGCTCTCTCTTTTGGAGAAAGACAAGGGAGAGGGGAGACGCAGGGACGCGGTGAGGAAGAAGCTACTGTAATCCAAAATCCAAAATCTATAGACGCTTCTGCGGCTACCTACGGAAGACAGGGAGTGTCGAAGCGCAGGGTAATCCAAAATTCCCTTGATTGGGTGATTGCAGAGATTAGCAGTTACCAAATAGAATCTTCTTCTACCTTGAAACCACGTATCGGTGTCTGGACTACTTTTACTCCCGATCACCTCAGTCGCCATAAAACATTAGAGAATTATTACAATATTAAAGCTAGTCTGTTGCGTCAGAGTGAGATTCAAATTTTTAATGGTGATGACGCATACTTGCGTAAAGTTGGTTTGAGTGATTGGCCTGATGCCTATTGGACAAGTGTGCAAGGTAAAGATTTCTTGATTGGCGAAAAAGGCTTTTACATTCAAGATGGCTTGGTTTTCCAGACGCATCATGATAGTTCGGGACAAGATACAGCGATTGTGAAAGTATCTGCGTTGCGGATGGTAGGAGAACACAATCTGCAAAATCTACTTATGGCTGTGGCTGCGGCGCGATTAGCTGGAATTGATAACGATGCTATATCTCGTGCCATTAGCGAGTTTCCTGGTGTTCCCCATCGCCTAGAACACATTTGTACTTGGGAAGGTATTGATTTTATCAACGATAGCAAGGCTACTAATTACGATGCTGCCGAGGTTGGGTTAGCATCGGTGTCAAGTCCTGTAATCTTAATAGCTGGTGGTGAAGCTAAAGCTGGTGATGATACTGCTTGGATGGCAAAAATTAAAACCAAAGCTGCTGCTGTTTTACTAATTGGTGATGCTGCGAATACTTTTGCTCAACGTTTGCAAGAAGTGGGATACACCAATTACGAAATTGTGGAAACCATGGATAAAGCTGTTAGCAGATCAGCAGAATTAGCTAAACAACATCAAGCATCTGTAGTTTTACTGTCGCCTGCGTGTGCAAGTTTTGATCAGTATCCTAATTTTGAAGTGCGAGGTGAGCATTTTCGGCAGTTGTGTTGGGAGTGGGTGGCAAATTATTAAGTTAATACTACGATTGCATTCTCTACAATCTCTGTAATTCCAACGCAGAGGAACACAGAGTCAGCGCAGAGGGACGCAGAGTTTTGGGGAATTAGTAACGTTTATGAGGCTGTTCTCCTCGTTGTCTAAAGCTGTTGTTAAAATCTGCTTGATAAATGTGTTTGGCGTCGATACACAAGGTATTATTGTTTAACTTCCTTGCCTGGGGTGCGATCGCCTAATTTTTGCCTATTTTCTGTCCTAGCAAACTATGGACTTATTGTGTCTGAATTAACAAAAGCCACTATCAACACCAATTCTCTACAATTTTCTTAAACTGGATTTGCAAGACACTCACCAATGCTCAAAACAAAGACAATGAAAACATCTGGAAAATTCGACTTTGAGGACGATAAGTTTAACGCACCGCCTTCTCAAGTCCTCCCTTGGTGTCAGATGATTAATCCTCGGTATAGCCAAGATCATATTCAGTCTTATGGTTTAGCAATCAAGCTGGATAATGCCCATGCTGTGGGGTTTCAGCCGGATGAAAATTGGCAACAAATGGAACACGAATTTAGCTCCGGTTCTGAAACAGTATATATCACTACTACCCCACGCTTAGTAGTTGTGCGACGCGGGCCATTGTCCGTCAAAGACCGAGAAACTGGTGTCAAACTAGGTACACTAAGAGATAATTATGACGCTTTTTTAGCAGATAAACTTAAATTTAAAACTTTTACACGGTATCTAATTTTTGTAGTCGGAGAAAATAAACAATTTTTGCATGAATTCCCACTACAACTTACTTTGAATGGCGCAGCCGGAGCAAGTTTTAGTAAATCCTATTGTGAATATCAACAAGGCAGAATTACAGGTGGATTTCTCGCGGAATTGGAAAAAACCTATGCTGCTTACCGCAAGTTACCTTTAACACCAAAAGGGCCATTATTTCACGCTCACGGCATTTTTTGCCCAATTATTGACTCAGAAGAAAGAGGTATTGAACCAAATACAGTTTTGGTTGCTTCTACTGTGGATTATAAACATCCCACGGTTTCAACTTTAACCCAATATCTCATAGCTTCTGATTCTCCAGAATCGGAGATAATTATCAAAAATTACGAAGAATATAAGGAGTTTGGCAAAGAACCTATTAAAGCAGAACCACCGAAGATGGTAGCGGCGGGGGTTTCTAATTCCTATATTTATCCTGATGAGGATGATTTTGGTTATCCACCCTATTAAATTGGGAAAATGGTTCAAGGAAAAGGTTAAAGGGATGTAGATGTACATGAAAATATGAATATTTTTACACTGCTACACCCCTACACCCTTTTTTGAAGTTAACGTAAAATAAATATATTTTATGTGATGAGAGTTAGTGATGATCTATTGCTTGATAAAAAACAGGAATTAGGATTTTTTGGCATTTTTGACTTGATTTTTCCCAGTTTTTATCAAAAAAATCTAAAAAATATTTGTGAGTTTTAATTATTCTTTTAACGTAATATTTTTAGGGGCAAGAAATAAAAGTAACAATTGATTAGCTAAGAACAATTTTAGAAAAATTTAGATATCATTAATACTAATAAAATCAAATATAAATTAACTATTACTGAATTTTATAGATGTCAATGATTACACAAGGTTCTTACTCAGATACAATACTGGTAGTCGATGATTCTCCTGATAACGTATTTTTGATCAAAACCATATTGGAAGAAGAAGGCTATACAGTTAGCACAGCAGAAAATGGTATTTCTGCATTGGCGAAAATTGCTGAGGCTACTTTCGACTTAGTATTATTGGATCTGATGATGCCAGGGATGGATGGTTATGAAGTAACTAAGAGGATCAGAGAAAATAAGAGTTTACCGTTTATCCCGATTTTACTGATAACAGCTCACGATTCACCCAATGTCGCCCAAGGTTTAGATTTGGGTGCTGATGACTTTATCCGTAAACCTGTGACAGTGGATGAGTTGTTAGCAAGAGTGCGATCGCTTCTGCGGTTGAAGCATAGTATTGATGAACGAGATGAAATCGCCCGCCAAAGAGAAGATTTCGTCTCTCGTCTCACCCACGACTTACGCACACCTCTGGTTGCAGCAGAACGGATGCTAACACTACTTTCGGAAGGTGCTTTGGGAAGTTTATCAGCACCGATGCAGGAAGTGATCACGATCATGGGACGTAGCAACACCAATTTGCTAGCGATGGTGAATACTTTACTAGAAGTGTACCGTTTTGAGGCGGGTCGTAAAACCCTAGCGTTTCAGCCGATTGAATTGGGACAATTACTCAAAGAAGTTGCAGGTGAACTAACTCCTTTAGCCGAAGCAAAGCAACTAGCACTCTTATTGGATTTTGATGAAGAGTCTAGTAAAAGTAAAGTTATTGGCGATCGCTTAGAATTACATCGCCTCTTCACCAACTTGATCGGTAATGCGATCAAATTCACTGATCAAGGTTCTGTTACCATCACTCTTGTACCGTATACCACCGATGGCGACAATATAACTATCAAAATAGTAGATACAGGTTCTGGTATTCCTGTTGAAGAACAAGCAACTTTATTTGAACGATTTCGCCAAGGAAGTCATAAGCGTTCTGGTAGTGGTTTGGGACTGTATCTTTCTCGACGAATTGTGGAAGCACACAAAGGAAGTATCGAAGTAAGTTCAGAGGTTGGAAAAGGTAGTATATTTACTGTGAAGTTGCCTTTAACAGTGAACAGTTAACAGTGTAGACGCGTCAGCGGCTTGCCGCAGGCTACAGTTATCACTTAATCCCCATAAATATATTTTTTGAGAGATAAAATGATTTCGGAAGCGTCAATTATTGATATTCTTAATCAACAGCGAGATTTTTTTCAAACAGGCGAAACTCAATCTTTATCTTTTCGGATTTCTCAACTCAAACTTTTACAGCAATTAATTAAAGAAAACGAAACAGCAATTTGTCAAGCTTTAAAAGCAGATTTAAATAAACCAGAATTTGAAGCTTGTTTTTCGGAAATATTATTAGTATTCAAAGAATTAGAATTTTGTATCAAAAATCTGAAGAATTGGATTAAACCTCAAAAAACAAGAATTCTCTGGCAATTACTTCCGGCTTCAACAAAAATTTATCCAGAACCATTAGGAGTCGTTCTAATTATTGGTACTTGGAACTATCCTTTCCAGTTAGTTATTGCACCATTAATTGGAGCGATCGCAGCTGGAAATTGTACTATTATCAAACCATCAGAAATTGCTCCGAATACATCTAGTTTGATTGCCAAGTTGATAAGTAAGTATTTTCAACCAGAATACATCAAAGTTATAGAGGGAGGTGTGGAAACAAGTCAAAAATTATTGGCGGAAAAGTTCGATCACATATTTTTCACTGGTGGTACTGCTGTGGCAAAAATTGTTATGGCAGCCGCAGCCAAACACCTGACACCTGTTACCTTAGAATTGGGTGGCAAAAATCCTTGTATTGTTGATACAGATATTCATGTTCAGCATACTGCTAGACGTATTACTTGGGGAAAATTTTTTAATAATGGGCAAACTTGTCTAGCACCAGATTATTTATTAGTAAATAGCAAGATTAAAGAAAAATTATTAGCTGAAATTAAAAAATGTATTCAAGAATTTTATAGTGATAACCCTGCTATTAGTTCTGACTATGGCAGAATTATTAATCAAAAGCAATTTGATCGAATTACAAATCTTTTAAATAGCAGTAAAATTATTTTTGGCGGAGAAACAAACCGAGAACAACTTTATATTGCTCCAACATTAGTAGAGAATATTTCTTTTGCAGAACCCATCATGCAAGAGGAAATTTTTGGCCCTATTTTATCAATCATCGAATACACTGATATATCAGAAGCGATCGCTCTCATCAATTCTCAGCCCAAACCTTTAGCTTTATACCTATTTTCTCACAATAAAAATCTCCAACAAAGAGTTTTACAGACAACCTCATCTGGTGCAGTGTGTCTGAATGAAACAGTCATGCATATCGGTGTCTCATCTTTACCATTTGGTGGTGTAGGTGATAGCGGTATCGGCAGTTATCACGGTAAATTTAGTTTTGATACCTTTTCTCACTATAAAAGCGTATTATCCAATCCCTTCTGGCTAGATTTAAAATGGCGATACGCTCCCTATACAAAGGGCAAATTATCTTTTTTAAAACGAATGCTTGGATATTACTAAATAAATTATGAATTATGAAATTTTTATCATTCATAATTCATAACTCATAACTCATAATTTTTACAAACTACTATAACGCTCCTCTGCCCAAGGTTCGCCCCGGTGATGATAACCGTTGCGTTCCCAGAAACCCATTTCTTCACGTCGGAGAAACTCTAAACCATTGATCCACTTCGCACTTTTCCAAGCATAAAGGTGAGGAACTACCAATCGCATCGGACCCCCGTGTTCTGCGGGTAACGGTTCACCAAATAATTTAAAAGCGAAGAAATTTTCTTCTTTGAGAAAATCTTCAAGAGAAATATTGGTAGTATAACCACCGTAGCAATGTTCCATCACATGGACTGCTTTCGGGTCAACTTCAATTTGCTTCATGAAGTCCGTTACCTTGATTCCAGTCCACTTAACATCGAGTTTAGACCAACGGGTTACACAGTGGAAATCAGCAGTAAATTCATGCTGAGGTAACGACATCAAGTCTGACCAAGTAAAAGTCTTGGGTGTCACCAAACCCCATACCCGAAATTCCCATTCATCTGTGCTGACTTGAGGAGTAGCACCATAAGTTAAGACAGGAAAACCCTTAGTCAAATATTGACCGGGTGGAACGCGATCGCCTTCTTCCTGCGTCGGTTTTTGAAAAAACTTTCTTACCATAGTCACCAGAATAATAGGTCTTCTGAAGACACTTTAGTTTTTATATAAGTACTTGGTAATCGGTCATAGGTAATGGGTAATAGGTAATGTATTTTCTCAATTACCAATTACCAATTACCAATTAGCAGTTTTACGATTCCTCTTCTTCCTCTTCTTCAGCAGATGGATAGACAAAAGTAGAACGTCCAGTCAAAATCGACTTACCAAGGGAGAGAGCTTTTTGTGCTTCTAGACCAGCTTTACGTCTCCAGGTAGCTCGACGCTTGTCACGTTTGGATTTAGATGTTTTCTTCTTTGGAACAGCCATATTAGCGGATAACGCAATTTTTGACAACCTTATTATTCTAAATCATCAAGGGGTTTTTGGTGGTTGGTCAATAGTCATTCGTCAATGGTCAATGGTCAACAAATTAAAAGTTCTTAATTTTGACTTTTGACTTACCCTACCCTGCGGGAACGACTTTGTCGAACGGGAAGCCGCTTGCGCGTCTATGACTTTTGACTTGTTTTGTCCCCGATCCCCTACTTAGCAGTTTGATTAGTAGTTGCAGTGGGGCTTGTGGAATTCTCGCCAAAATATAGAAGTGATCGCGCGGCTTTAAAATATTTTGCCCAACGTCGTGGATCGGGACGATTACGCCACTGGGGACGAGTCACTGCTAATTCTAAAACTGGTGCGATCGCTCCGTTGTTTTGTACGGAGATAAATATGGATACATCTGTTACTAAAATATCTTGATCAAAGCTACGTTGAGCCGCCGCTCTTGCAGCGGCTTCTGCTCTTTGCAGTAGGGTTTCGTAGTTTTCTTCTGGTAAGCGATCAATAGATAAGTCCACTCTGGCGGTGTAAGCTCGCACAATCTGAGGTGCGATCGCGCTCGTTGCTAGCCAAATAGGAGTTGCAGTACCCAGTAAAACTACTGCGTGGGCTATCCGGATTCTCTTGGCAATTAATGGCATAAGTTGAATAAGTCTTTGAAAAAAAATCTTATTTTCAAAGAAAATTCTGCATGATGACTGATGACTGTAACTCCTCATGACCTGTATACTCCTCATTATGAAAATTTTCTGTGATTCCAAAATCAGTAATTTCGCTTATAAGCAAGTAACAAAAATGATGTTTAATTTTCTCTCTAAATGGAGATTCATCCAAATTTGAAATTAGGAATTAGGAATTTGAACTCCCAACTCCCTAGAACTCAAACTCTTATGGAAGAGGGTAGCAAACTCCAAACTCTTAGTTAACAATTCCGAAACCTTTCGGTAACTAAAACGATAAAACAATAGGTTAGCTTTGTTTTTTCAGCAAAGCCAACCGCGATTTTAAGTAAGCAAAAAATAACCGGCAGAAAGTGCGATGGCAAATAACTGGGCGATCGCTATTGGCGTAAATCAATATCAATTCTTTCAACCGTTAGGATGTGCTCAAGCAGATGCCGAGGCATTCAAAGATTTTTTGGTAATAGAAGCAGGTTTTTTACAACAACAGTGTCTACTTATGACAGACACTTCACCGCCTCTAGGTGATAGACTGACTTATCCTACAAAGGAAAATATCCTGCTTTTATTAGAAGATTTAGCAGCGGCATGTTGGCAACCCCAAGACAGACTGTGGTTTTTCTTTAGTGGCTATGGCATCAATCACAATGGCCAAGATTACCTGATGCCTATTGAAGGCAAATCCGCTCAGATTGAAGAAACTGGCATAGAGTTGCGAACATTGATGCAAAGTCTGCAAAATGCTGGCCTTGATACAGTAGTACTGCTTGATATTAACCGTGCTTATGCAACTCAAGCAAATACTCTCATTGGTCAAGAGGCAATTGAACTAGCGCAAGAATTACAAATTCCCACTATTATTTCTTGCCAACCAGAACAATTTTCTCACGAAAGTACCGAACTCGGTCATGGATTTTTTACAGCAGCAGTCTTAGAAGCTTTGCGCTCTGGCAATGGTAACACCTTGGAGGATCTCGAAAGATACTTGAGCCTCCGGACTCCAGAACTCTGTCAACACTACTGGCGTCCAACGCAAAATCCTGTTACCATCATTCCCTCCAGAAAGCAAGGAATATTACCAGGATCACAAACAAATCATCGCATCACAAATACAAGCGCGATCAACTCTCAAGAAATCTTAGCCGCTTCCCTGCCATCATCTTCGCTGCATTCGCATTCTCATCAATTAGCAACAAATGCGATCGCTTGGAATGGAGTCGGACATGGTTCTCAAACCAGCCTTTACAGTAGCGCAGAAGAAAATTCCAACTCACCACCGACAAACTACTCACAAGCAAAACAGACAGCGACAGCCAGCACCTCTATTTGGAAACCACTACTGTGGTGGGGTGTAAGTGCAATCATGGTTGTTGGCTTGCTTGTAGTGGTTTTTCTTCGCAATCAAGCAGGTTTTAGAACTGTAGAGATTTCTCCAACTACAACCAAGACTACCAATGATGACAGTGAAACAGAAATTTTGCCTGTATTACCAGATAGCACCGGGAGTACCAAGATTATCAAGACTTTACCAAGTGTTCCAATCCCTCTACAAAACAATCAAGTACAAAGCAATCAAATCAAAAACAATCAAGTACAAAACAATCAAGTAGCAGTATTGACTTTTCCTACCTCTGAGTTAGCCAAGCGTAAGCAAGCGCTGTCAGACTTAGAAAAAATGTCACTCGAAGCAAATCAAGCCAGCGATCTCAGCTTGGCGATCGCTAAAGCCAAAAAAATCAAACCCGGCGATTCACGTTACGAACAAGCACAAACAAATATTCAAATTTGGAATGGCATGATCTTAGATTTAGCCAAAAATCGTGCTAAACAGAGAAAGTATGCCAAAGCTATAGCTGCTGCTGAATTAATTGGTCAAGATCAGCCAAATTATCTGCTAGCACAAGCAGCAATTAAACAGTGGCGCCAACAAGCCAAGCAATATGTTGCCAATCAAACCCTTTTAGATGCTGCTAACGGTTTAATTCAGCCAGGACAAGCTTCTACTTATAACCGTGCGATCGAAGTTGCTAAAAAAGTTTCACCAGGTGAACCAGGTTCCGATCAAGCCGGAAAATTTATAAATAAGTGGAGCGAAACTATTTTGGAACTGGCTAAACGCCGCGCCTCTAGAGGAGAAACTAAATCAGCAATTGGAACAGCTGTTCTCATTCCAGAAGGAACATCAGCCTATAACAAAGCTCAACAAGCCATCCAAAAATGGCAAAATGGCAAATTGCAGAAGTAAGGGATTGGGGATCGGGGATCGGGGACAAGGGAGACTTATCAGTTATCAGTTATCAGTTATCAAATTAAACTGCTCACTGTTAACTGTTAACTGTTAACTGTTAACTGATTCATGCCCCATGCCCAATCCCCGATCCCCGATCCCTGATCCCCGATCTCTCAACAATACTGGGAAACATCTTCGCCGCATTCATCGGCTAAGTAACACAGCGCTCGGAAACGCAAGCTCACGACTTCTTCGTATAGGGGGTTGAGCTTGCACATGGGTGGTATGTGAAATAAGGTTCGACCAAATAACTTGACATCACGCTCAAATGGACATTGAGCAGGAATGATATGACACAAGCGGTGTGCTAATTGGCGATCGCTAACTTTAACGTGGTCTAGCCACCGACGTAGAGGCTTGAGAAAATCAAAATTAGGCTTGGAAACTTGGTGGTTTAGCTGGATAGGACTGGTATGACTGGCTTCAGTTGGATTTAGCGATACCCAGCTAGCGAAAAAAATCTTTTTTGTGGTATTGTTGAATACCTTCATGATCTATTCCTCTTTTTCCTTGAGGGTCTTCACCACTTCGATGAAGTTATACAATGTAACAATCGTGTTTCCCGGAAAATTCTTGTTTCAACAGAGATACTGTCTAGTATTTGAGTGGCCACTTTGAGCAGAACTTTCTTTTTAACTACGTCAAGTTAATCGCAATTTCCCCAGGATCGGAAGTGTGATTGTATTATTTTCTTAATAACTTGACATAGTTAAAATTTTCATAAAGTCATCTGTCTAAAGACAGATATTACTGTAACATCTACGAACTTTTTTTGCAGAAAATTCATAAAATATTTTTCCAAGGATTTTGGTAAATTTAAATACTCCGCACCAAGGAATCGCTTTATTTGTTAGCAACTTAAAATGCTTTGCACCCGGAGTTAATAGAGGTACAAGTCTTTTGGTCGCTGCTTTTCGCTTCTTTGCCCCTGACTTTAATAATTTCGCCTTCCTAATTCAGAGTCAGGAATTAGGATTACCAGTCAAAGATGTTACCACATATCCATCAATTTGCCACTTATATTTTTTTAGGATTGACCTATCTGGGGTTAGCATTGGGCTACCTACCTGGTTTACGCATGAATCGGGCTGCGATCGCCTTGGTGGGTTCAGCCTTTTTAATTGCTTTGGGTGTACTAAGTTTGGAGGAGGCTTGGCAAGCAATTGATCCCACCACGATTGTGTTCTTATTGAGCATGATGGTAGTAAACGCTAACTTATCCTACGCAGGATTTTTCCCTCAAGCATTGTCACTGCTTTTACATTTCACCCGCAGTCCTTTGGGGATCTTGATCGCCTTAACTTTTGGTAGTGGTATTCTTTCCGCCTTTTTTTTGAATGATACATTGGCGCTAATTTTTACACCACTCACTTTGAGCCTAACTCAAGCTTTGAGATTGCATCCCATACCCTATTTGTTGGCGATCGCAGGCGCAACTAATATTGGTTCTGTCGCCACTTTGAGCGGTAATCCTCAAAACATCTTGATTGGCTCCTTTTCAGGCATCCATTATCTGGATTTTATGCGGGCGATGGCTCCAATTGCTGTAGCAGGGTTAGCAATTCAAGTAATTCTACTGTGTTTACTTTACCCAAATGTACGCTCGATTGTGCCTTGCGAACACTTATCTACAAAGAAAAAGCGCCTCTTTAAACCTTTATTTTACAAAACCTTAATAATAACCACCGGATTGTTAATTGCTTTTGCTGCTGGTTTACCTTTAGCAGAGTCGGCTTTAGTTGCTGCTAGCTTATTACTGATCACCAGGCGAGTCAAACCCCAGCGTGTTCTTAACAAAGTCGATTGGAACTTACTGGTGATGTTCTCTGGACTATTTATTTTGAGTAAAGCGACTCAAAAACTGAATTTACTCCAACCTTTTACTTATGCAATCAACTCTGCTGCTGGTTTGTTGGGTGTAACAGCGATTTTGTCGAACTTAATTTCTAATGTGCCGGCGGTACTGCTGTTGCATCCTCTGATTCCTAAAGATGATACCCAGTCTTGGCTATTGCTCGCAGCAGCGTCAACTTTAGCAGGTAATTTGACTTTATTTGGTTCAGTCGCAAACTTGATTGTCGTAGAAGCAGCGGTGGAGTTGGGTTACAAGCTAACTTTTTGGGAGCATTTACGCTTTGGTGTGCCAGTGACGGTGTTAACTTTGCTTTTGGTTTTTGTGTGGATTCATTAAATATATTCAGTTAGCAAAGAAACTAGAAAAAGCTATTAAATTAGCCAACCACGTTGAAGTCCTTGTTCTATACCACCTGTCCAATCTGTAGTCAAATGCTCTCGGACTGTAGAAAATAGATGCCAAACTACCTCAGCATCAATTGGATTCTTGACATAATTATCAAGGTATCTATATTCTCTGTCAGTATTTTTTTGTTTTCGTAATATGTAAATTTGATCAACTTTGTATTTTCGCAAATTAACTGCATCGGAAAGCTTGAGCCACTCCATGACAACTATGTAAAGTCCGTTTGGATTTCGAGCCTTCAATTCTTCAGCTGCTCTAGATGAGCCTTCTAACATAGTCTTATCAAGATAAGTTTTACATTCTATAGCAACTACAGGTATATCAAAGAAATGTACTTCAGCTTTACCAGCCTTCAAAATTCCACTGATGTTGGATAAGCTATCAGCAGGTAATAGCACTCCACTTTCAATTAAGTTGCTTTGATTTGTGTCTAGTTTATTGACAGTTTCAGAAGCATCTTCTATTAATTCATTAACAGAAAGTTCTCTGTTTTGTTCTACATCTGAGTCTTCAGTTTGTATTTGAGACAACCCAGATTTGCTTGTTTGTAATGAAGCAGAAATTGTTACTCCTATAACAAAATCATGATCTTTCCTTTCGATTTTTGCATGAGGTGTCTCTAACATTTTGGGATAACTGGGAGCTGCAAAAAAAATATCCTTGAACGTATGAGATTTTCCGATCAGCGCTCTCTCACCAAAATCACTAACTATATCCTTAAACAAATAATATAAAAACTCTTCTAAAGCACTGGAATGTAAGTTCGACCTAGAATCAAATTTTTCAGCATAATGCTTTTGGTCGATAAAATCTTTGTAATTCTCGAAAAGAGCTACACGTTGTTTCACGATATCTTTATCAGTCTCAGATGAATTGACACCTGGACCGCATAAATCCATGTTTTGTTTATGCCAATGATTGTATTCGTGACGAATTTGAGCTAAGTATTGCTTACTGTCACCATCCTGATATTTTTTTCTGTGACTTTCCTTAGCACTAATATTTGCTCCGTGAACTAACATAATTTATCTTGTAAGTTTTCACAAAATTATCAGCTATTGCTTTTCCTAACAATGGCGGTACAGCATTACCAATTTGATTATATTGACAAAGATGTTTTTCTTCCGTTCGACCTTCTCTCTGAAGTAATTTATGACTCACAACAGTCGGCTTACCTTTAAATACAAACCAATCTGGAAAAGATTGAATTCTTGCACCTTCTCTTGCAGTAAAATTTCTATTTTTATAGGGATGTACAAAATTTGCATAAAAAGATGCAGGAATAGTATGACATGGTTTGTGAGGATGTAATCTTCTACTATTTTGGTCATAAACTTGTTCAGATATAACCCCATTACCATTTCTTTTATAGGGTTTTAAATGTTTAGGAATATCAGAAAGTGAGTCTCCCCAAGACATTAGTTCAAAACGTTCTATAGTTCGTTTTGAATGTTTCATGGCTACATGATTATAGACTTTTTGAGAATTAATTCTACATTGGTATTGGTAATCATTAGTAGGTTCTTTATCATATTCCATTTCCTCACAACCTTCTCTAGCGTCGATCTCAGGTAAATCTGAAATCGCTTCCCATAATGTAGGACATCGCTTGAGCTTATAGTCAAAAATTTGTAATTGTTCAGTATCTGTAAAATAATGAGTAGGTTCTGGGAAAGGTTTTATAAGCTTGATACGGGAAGCAATCACAAATAGTCTGCGCCTGATTTGTGGTATTCCATATTTAATAGATTCTAGAATATCGATGTATACGTGATATCCTAATTCTTCTAACTCTGCTTTTATAATTTCAATCACTGGTTCTCCTGATAGTGTCTTAGCACTTATCAGACCAGGTACATTCTCCATAATTAATAACTCTGGTTTGAATATTCTTCCTATTCTTAAAAATTCTTGGAATAGAGAGTTTCGAGGGTCTTTTGGATCACCTGCATTTTTTCTACAAATCGAATATCCTTGGCAAGGTGGTCCACCTAAAATAACATTGGGTAAATTATCTTTAAATGCATTTATTAGGTACTCATCTGAGAACTTTTGTATATCTCCTACCAAGACCTTTGCATTTTTGTGATTGTATGCAAATGTTTCCGCAGCCCATTTGTCTTCTTCTATTGCTCCAATAATGGAATTTCCTGCTAACTGGAAACCTAGACTAAAGCCACCAGCACCAGCAAATACATCGAGTACTTTTAGCAATTAAATCTCTCCTTAATTCAAGAAAAACTTAATTTGTATAACATATTTTTATTATCAAAATTGTTTAGCTATATTACCTGTTAATTAGCTAGTAGTAAAAGAATTTGTCTAAAATAAACAATCAGGGGTAGGTAGCAGTGCTACGCAACCCCTGCAAGAGCGGGAGAACCGCCCACAGCTAATTTTGAATTGCTAATTCTCTACGATGCTACCTGAGCAGCTGTACGAGTCCGCCGTCTTCGACCATCAGCAACTTTGACGGGTGGTTCATCAGGAATTTGCATCAATAATGTCAGTGATGGTTGACATTGCAATTCGCGACGAATGGAACGCGCTAGTTCTCGTTCTAATACTTCTTGCAATCCACCCCAATCTACTTCTGGTTTATCACTTTCAAATCCTTGGGCAAATTCTGGCCAACGCACGCTGAGGATTTCTTCGATTCGCTGTTGTACCCATTTTTGCAGAAGCGATCGCTCGATACTTGTGACTACACCCCGCAGGTGAATTTCTGGTTTCGCCATCAGTTTACCAGTCCAATCAATTGCTGCGGCAATGGTAACAATACCTTCTTCTGCCATTTTCTGTCGTTCTTGCAAAACTTTGGCGCTGACCATACCAGAACTGGAAGTATCTACTAGTTCCAAGCCAGATGGAACTTTTCCTGCTACACGAATTGATTCTTCTGTCAACTCTACGATATCGCCATTCTGGATAATCACCATATTCTCGGCTGGAACACCTGCATTCCGAGCTGTTTCCGAGTGTTTCACCAACATCCGATGTTCACCGTGAACAGGTAAGAAGAACTTAGGACGAGTTAAGGCCAGCATGAGTTTCTGGTCTTCTTGACAGCCATGACCGGAAACGTGAATTCCTTTATCCCGACCATAGATGACGTTTGCGCCTTGCATCATCAATTTATCGATGACATTAACAACGGCGATCGTATTACCAGGAATCGGGTTAGCAGAAAAGACAACTGTGTCCCCTTGGCGAATTTTTATATGGGGATGTTCTTTTCTGGCAATACGTGTCATGGCTGACATCGGCTCACCTTGAGAACCAGTTGTCAAAATTAGCACGCTTTCATCTGGAAGATTCCGGATGGCATTCAAGGGCTTGAATACATCATCATTACACTTGATATACCCAAGATTGCGAGCATGGGCAATCAAATTCAGCATCGAACGTCCCACAACTGTGACAACACGGTTATGCTTCTGT
The DNA here is from genome assembly GCF_041928655.1 of Pelatocladus sp. BLCC-F211. NCBI lineage: Bacteria > Bacillati > Cyanobacteriota > Cyanophyceae > Nostocales > Hapalosiphonaceae > Pelatocladus > Pelatocladus sp. BLCC-F211. Next base: position 35,375 of record NZ_JBHFLM010000067.1, read on the forward strand.
GCTAACTGCAAAATCATGTTGATGCGGTGGACACTAGAAGCAAAGGTTGTCACAAACAGTCGGCCTGGAGCTTGGGAAAAAACTCGATCCAAATTGGGATAAACTGCGCGTTCTGAAGGGGTAAATCCGGGGATTTCAGAGTTAGTCGAATCACTCATCAAACACAGAACGCCTTTTTCCCCATGTTCGGCTAAACGCTGGATATCAAAACGTTCGCCATCTACGGGTGTATGGTCAAATTTAAAGTCTCCTGTGTGGATCAGGACACCGAGGGGGGTATGGATGGCGACGGTGAAACTGTCAGCAATGGAGTGGGTGTTACGAATATATTCGACAAAGAAATGTTTCCCAATTCGTACGACATCGCGGGGAAGGACGCTTCTTAATTCTGTGCGATCGCGCACTCCTGCTTCTTCTAATTTACCCTCTAGCATTGCCATCGCTAGGCGAGGGCCATAGATCACAGGAATTTCAAATTGTTTCAAATGAAAGGCAATACCCCCGATATGGTCTTCATGACCATGGGTAACAATCATGCCTTTAATTTTATGGCGATTTTCCCGCACATAAGTCATGTCTGGCAAAACAATATTGACTCCATGCATTCCATCTGTGGGAAACGCCAACCCTGCATCTAAGAGGATAATTTCATCTTCGTACTCAAAAACACAAGTGTTTTTGCCAATTTCATGCAAGCCACCCAAGGGAATTATTTTGAGGGCGGAATTAGTTTCGTTTTTAGTCATTTTCTCCTGAGATTGTTCTTTGATCGTTAAAATATGAGGATTTATCGCTCTTTTAAGACAGTTAAAAATAAGTAGATCGGCGCAAATTAAAGTTAACTGGTTAAGGTCGTCATTTGTTCGACTCTACGAGAAGCCGTTAAAGCTTCTATGTCATTGGTAAGGACTTGGTGCGTGTTTTCTGTTCGTAACTCGCGTCGTCATTCTATTTACATTCATCTACTTATCTGTCTATTAAAAATTCAGCTATAAGGTAGTTCTGTGTGACAGAAAGAAATTTAAGTATTCAGCGAAAAAAATTAAAATTGTTAGTGAATACAAATTTTTCCTGCAACATACATGCCTTTTGCTTTCTTATAATCCTGTTTTTATGAGCTTTTTTATTGTTTCGATATATTTGATAAAACTAACTTTACACCAAAGGTATTATTTGTAATTTTTCTTTCGTAGCATAGGCTTTGTACCTGCTACATTGTCAAAATTACTGAGAATTTTTATTGGATTCTTTTCAACGTATCTTTAGAGTGTGAAAGTAGCTGAGATGAGATTTCACTTTGATTTAGATCAAACTAAGTTCTTTCATCACAAATTCCAAGGTTTGAGTAACTTTTGCATCAGCTTCGCACAAAGGCGGACGCGTTGAACCAACTTCCCAGCCTTGAAGTTGTAATGCTTTTTTGACTGGAATGGGATTTGTGGTTACAAACAAAGCTTTAAATATAGGAAAAAGCCGCAGATGAATGTCGATAGCGACTTGATTTTGACCCGAATTAAAGGCTTGAATCATCTGTTGTAGGTCGTTGCCTACAAGATGAGAAGCAACACTAACTACACCTTTACCCCCGACTGCTAACAATGGCAAGGTTAAAGAATCATCTCCAGAGTAAATCTGGAATTCTTTTGGTGTCAAGCGACGAATTTCACTCACTTGATCTAAGTTTCCGCTTGCTTCTTTGATACCAATAATGTTATCGATTTGAGCTAATCGAGCAACTGTTTCAGCACTGAGGTTTTGACCAGTACGACCCGGTACGTTATATAACAAAATAGGTAAGTCACCAGAAGCTTGTGCTATGGCTTGAAAGTGTTGGTAAAGTCCCTCTTGCGGTGGTTTGTTGTAATATGGAACAACTTGTAAAGCACCGTGTACTCCTATTCTAGCTGCTTTTTGAGTAGCGGCGATCGCTTCTTTGGTGGAATTGGAACCACATCCCGCCATCACCAGTGCTTTTCCTGCTACTGCTTCCAATACAACGGAAAATAGCTGATATTCCTCCTCCCAACTTAACGCCGGAGATTCTCCAGTCGTGCCACACACCACCAATGTATCAGTACCGTTATTTGCTAGATGATCTGCTAGTTTTGCTGCTACATCATAGCTGACACTACCGTCTTCCTTAAACGGCGTAATCATTGCGGTTAAAACTCTACCGAAATCTACCACCCTTTTCTACTCCTGATTTTTTGTTTTTTGTGTTTTGGTGGTTCTTTATTGTAATAACCTATTTGCAAATTACTTTCAAGGGTAAACTCTTGGTTGTTGGTTGTTGTTTGAGAGATATTTCCCGATTACCAATTACCGATTACCAATTACCCATTAACCAATGAAAGAGTTGGTTTGAGTAAACTTTTTTCTACTAACAAATCCGCAATTTGTACGGCATTCAATGCCGCACCTTTGCGGATTTGATCACCACATAACCACAGTTCTAAACCGCAAGGATGGGAAATATCCTGACGAATTCTGCCCACTAAAACTTCATCACGACCTGTGGCTTCAAATGGCATGGGAAAGTAATTTTTCTGCCAATCTTCTACCAATTTCACACCAGGAGATTTACTTAAAATTTCTCTGGCTTCATCTGGGTTAAACGGAGTTTCAAATTCTAGATTAAGCGCTTCTGAGTGAGCGCGCAGTACGGGAACCCGTACACAAGTAGCAGTAATTCTGATATTTTGATCTGCAAAAATTTTCCGTGTTTCGTTGACCATTTTCATTTCTTCTTCGCAGTACCCCAAATCATTCAAAGGGGAATTATGCGTGAATAAATTAAAAGCCAAAGGATAAGGAAATACTTCCGCGGTTGGTTGTTTGCCTTCTAAAATAGCACTAGTCTGAGTTTGGACTTCTGCCATTGCTTTTGCACCCGCACCACTGGCAGATTGATAGGTGGCTGCGACAATGCGTTTGATGGGTTTGATTTTATGCAGAGGCCACACTGCTACTGCCATTAAAATTGTGGTGCAGTTGGGGTTCGCAATAATACCTTTGTGACTGGCTGCTGCTTGGGGATTCACCTCTGGAACAACTAAAGGTACTTCCTCATTCATGCGAAAGGCGCTGGAATTATCTATGACGACAGCACCTTTTTCTGTGGCTATCGGCGCCCAAGTTTTTGAGGTTGAACCTCCCGCACTTGCTAGTACTATATCGACATTTTCAAAGGCGCGATCGCTGACTGGCTCTACTAATAAATTTTCTCCTTTGAACGGTAGTTTTTGCCCTGCGCTACGTTCTGATGCCAATAATTTTAATTTTGAAACTGGAAAATTGCGACTTTCTAATAATTCCAATAACTCCCTGCCGACAGCACCTGTCGCGCCCAAAATAGCTACACAATAGGAATTAGACAAACTAGCTTCCTCCTTAAGGTTTCTTCTGGAATTTTTTCTGAATCAATTTAAAATTGATAATTTACGCATATATAAATTACACAACAGACTCTAAATAGCTTTACGAATTTTAATACTTTACCTTTATTTAATCTTTATTTCTTAATTTAATACATTTATTTTTTACTGTTACAAAAGTTGTATTGTTATTTACAACAATTAATAACTATTATTTTTTTAACACATTTGTATCATAGATTGAAAATTATACAACAAACTGTCATTTTAGTGGTAGTCATTTGATTATGACTCATTTTTAATTAAAGAAATGAATTTGAAGTAATTCTAACTGCTTGGTATTTTACGCTGTCAACGATATCCACTTAACTAAATCAAAAACAAAGCCAGTCCCAGTGGCAAATGTACTATGCTCCAAATGCATAAATATCAACTGCGTAGACGGTAAAGTCAAGCCACCATCCTGCTTTGAGATAGATGCTTGCACAGCGCCGTGGGGATGGAAAATGAGGTCAGGAGTAATTTACTCTCATCAAATCACTAATTTCCAATATCCAACCCCCTTTTTCATATTTCCTGGTGTACGCAGTTCACTAACAACAACCGATTGAGAACCAGGATACCATGCTGCTAGTTATGTTGGTTAAAACTCTTGGTTAAGTATTAGTATTAGCTTTTATTGGCTTTTAGTATATAGAGGCATAGATACATACTCTCAACGAGTGATAGTCCTAACTGATCGGGGATGGGACTCCCCCACCGCCCCGCCATTTATCTGACGCTGCTCTATCAGGTCAGGCGTGAGGCTTCTGTCGGATTAAACTAATTTGCGCTAAAGTGTCAAGAGCTTTCGCATTAGCAGTAAACTGGATCTCTGTTCATCAACACAGGTTCAATTTCAAGCTGACAAAGCCTTGTGGGTAAATTTCCTCCCAATTTAGGAAAAACCCATCATACGAGAAGTGTGACGTCTGTGTGTAGAAGCAAGAAGTAAAAAAATATTAGCAGAAAGCAAATAGAGACAAAGCATGAAAGTTACCCAGGAAAAACTCCCCTCCAGTCAAATCGGTCTGGAAATAGAGATTACACCAGAAAAAACCAAGCAAACCTACGAACAAGTTATCCAAAACCTCAGCCGTTCTGCCAACATTCCTGGGTTTCGTAAAGGTAAGGTGCCACGGCAGATACTGCTACAGCGCCTGGGTACAACTCGAATCAAGGCAGCAGCGCTAGAAGAACTTATTCAAGATGGCATTACAGAAGCAGTTAAACAAGAAGATATCCAGGCGATCGGGCAACCACAATTACGTTCATCGTTTGATGACTTGATTAATAATTATGAACCTGGTAAGCCCTTGACTTTTTCGGCTACTGTTGATGTACCCCCAGAAGTCAACTTGACTCAGTACACTGATTTGGAAATCAAAGCAGAAGAAATCAAGTACGACCCCGACAAAGTAGATCAAGTCCTAGAAAATGAACGCCAACAAATGGCAACATTGATTCCTGTAGAAGGACGCCCAGCACAACTGGGGGATATTGCCGTAGTTGACTTTAAAGGCGTGATCGCCAAAGCTGAAGGTGATGACGAAGCAGCCGAACCAGAACCGATACCTGGCGGCGAAGCAACTGATTTTCAGGTAGAGTTACAGGAAGATAAATTTATTCCTGGTTTTGTCACAGGCATCCTGGGAATGAACCCCACAGAAACCAAAGAAATTTCTGCGACTTTTCCCGATCCGTATGCCAATGAAGATTTAGCCGGGAAACCAGCTATTTTCACCGTCACTCTCAAAGAAATAAAAGAAAAAGAACTGCCAGAGTTGAATGATGACTTCGCCAAAGACGTCAGCGAACACGAGACTTTGGCTGAATTACGGGCTTCCTTGGAAGAGAAATTCCAAAAAGAAGCCGAACAAAAAACCAAAGGTAATAAGCAGGAAGCCTTGTTGAAGGAACTGCTTAAGCATGTAGAAATTGACTTGCCAGAAACAATGATTGAGCGGGAAGTCGATAACATGCTCACACAAACAGCCATGCGGCTTGCACAACAAGGGTTAGATGTCAAGAGATTTTTTACCGCCGATATCATTCCGCAATTACGTCAGCGTTCTCGTGATGAAGCGATCGAACGTCTCCAACGCACCCTAGCCCTCGAAGAAATCGGCAAACGCGAGTCTATCGAAGTTACCAATGAAGAGGTCGCCACTAGAATCAAAGGACTCTCTGAACAGTTATCTGAGCAAGATTATGATCCAGACAGACTGCAAGAGTATGTCAAAGACGAGCTGCTGACCGAAAAAACTATTGACTGGCTGCTGGAACATGCAAAAGTTGAACTTGTACCTGAAGGTTCTTTGAGTGCAGAAGAATCTCCAACAGAAGAAACAGCCGAAACAGACGAAAGTGAAGAACAAATCACCATAGATGCTGAAGCCACAGCAGTCACAGAGGAAGCCTCAACAGAAGCAGAATAAATTTAGGGATTAGGGATCGGGGATCGGGAATCGGGGATCGGGAATCGGGGATTATTGGGAATTAGGAGTAGGGATGGTTCATAAAATTCAACAATCAACCCCTATCCCTTATCCCCTATCCCCTATCCCCTATCCCCTATCCCTTATCCCTTATCCCCTATCCCTCATCCCCTATCCCTCATCCCCTATCTTCTCTCACCTAGATTTATGCTGTATTCACACGAGAAGAAATTATATGAGGCATAATGGTTAACACATACCTAAAATAAAAAACCATTCGCTCATCACAGGCAGCATATGCTGTCTTACCCACTGTTACTGTTACATTTAAAGTCAAACATTTGTCTGTATGCTTGTATCGCAGTCGGGAAATTACCCAATCAGCAGTTTGAGTCCATTTGAAATTCGCGCCCAAAACGGTCCGAGTAACATCGTACCGATGGTGGTAGAGCAATCTGGCATGGGAGAACGAGCCTTTGATATCTACTCCCGCCTACTGCGAGAACGAATTATTTTTTTGGGAACGCCAATAGACGATACGATCGCTAACTCGATTGTTGCTCAGTTGTTGTTCCTAGACGCCGAAGATTCTGAAAAAGATATTCAGCTATACATAAATTCTCCTGGCGGCTCGGTATATGCTGGCATGGCAATATATGATACAATCCAGCAAATTCGTCCTGATGTTGTGACCATTTGTTTTGGATTAGCCGCAAGCATGGGAGCATTTTTACTAGCAGCTGGAACTGCGGGTAAACGTATGTCTTTACCTGATTCGCGGATTATGATTCACCAACCTCTTGGTGGTGCTCAAGGTCAAGCAATTGACATAGAAATTCAAGCCAGGGAAATTCTTTACATTAAAGCAAAGTTGAATCAGTTACTGTCACACCATACTGGTCAAGGATTAGAAAGAATAGAAGCCGATACTGAACGGGACTTTTTCATGTCGGCTGAAGAGGCCAAAAATTATGGATTGATCGATCAGGTCATCACCAGGCAAAATCTTCCCGCAGCAGGGGAAAACGTCACCATTCTGAAATAAGAGGCTGGTATGTCTAAGTACGACTCCCATTTAAAATGTTCGTTTTGCGGCAAGTCTCAGGAGCAGGTGCGTAAATTAATCGCTGGACCGGGAGTCTATATCTGCGATGAATGCGTTGACTTGTGTAATGAGATCCTAGACGAGGAGTTGCTCGACACAAATAGCGCGACGTCTCAACCAACACAAAAGTCAGAAGATACTCAAAAACGCCGTGTCCGCTCCTCCAATCTCTCGTTAAATCAAATCCCCAAACCGCGAGAGATTAAAAATTATCTAGACGAACATGTGATCGGGCAAGACGAAGCCAAAAAAGTACTATCAGTCGCCGTTTACAATCACTATAAGCGACTGGCGATCATTCAGTCCAAAAACAATGGCAAAAGTGGAACCGATGATCCTGTTGAGCTACAGAAGTCCAATATTCTGTTGATTGGCCCTACTGGTTGTGGCAAAACTCTGCTAGCTCAGACTTTGGCCAAAATTCTGGATGTGCCGTTTGCTGTTGCTGACGCGACTACCCTGACAGAAGCAGGATATGTGGGCGAAGATGTAGAAAATATTTTGTTGCGACTGCTGCAAGTAGCAGATTTGGATGTCGAAGAAGCGCAACGGGGAATTATCTATATTGACGAAATCGATAAAATTGCTCGCAAGAGTGAAAACCCATCGATTACAAGGGATGTGTCTGGTGAAGGTGTACAGCAAGCTTTGCTGAAAATGCTTGAAGGAACAGTTGCTAATGTACCTCCCCAAGGTGGACGCAAGCATCCTTATCAAGACTGCATCCAGATTGACACCAGTAATATTTTGTTCATCTGCGGCGGTGCTTTTGTTGGCTTAGAAAAGGTTGTAGATCAGAGAACTGGTAAAAAGTCAATAGGCTTTGTGCAACCAGGAGAAGGTCAAACAAAAGAAAAACGTGCAGCAGATACTTTGCGGTATTTGGAACCGGATGACTTAGTCAAATTTGGCATGATTCCAGAATTTATTGGACGTGTGCCAATGGTAGCAGTGGTAGATCCACTAGATGAAGAAGCGTTGATGGCAATCTTGACTCAACCACGTAGTGCGTTAGTCAAGCAGTACCAGAAACTACTGAAAATGGACAACGTTCAGCTGGACTTTAAAGCAGAAGCTTTGCGAGCGATCGCTCAAGAAGCTTACCGCCGTAAAACTGGTGCAAGGGCGCTGCGGGGTATTGTTGAAGAACTAATGCTCGATGTCATGTATGAGTTACCGTCTCGTAAGGACGTGACTCGCTGCACTGTCACGCGGGAAATGGTAGAGAAGCGTTCCACTGCCGAACTATTAGTACATCCTTCTTCCCTACCCAAGCCAGAATCAGCATAAACTAAAAGTCAGGGGACACGGCGACAAGGTGACATAGGGACAGAATATTCTAACCCTCTCCATCTCCCAATCTCCCCACTTCCCCCTACTCCTCACCACCTCCTCGTGGAGATGACTTACATTAATATCCGTGGCGTAGAGCATTATTATGAGTGGATACGAGAACCATCCACTATTTCTCAACCTAAACCAGTGATGGTTTTTGTGCATGGTTGGGCTGGTTCTGGTAGGTACTGGCAAAGTACTGCCGCAGCTTTGCTTGAACAATTCGATTGTCTGCTTTATGATTTACGCGGGTTCGGGCGTTCCCGTGGTAAGCCGACTGTTGTCACTAAAGCTAGTGAAGCCGTTGTTGAGTCCGATTCACCGCCAGAAGAATCACAAGCAGTTACAGAATTAACTTACGAATTAGAAGAATACGCGGATGATTTAGCAGCGTTGTTAGATTCGTTACAGGTTCAACGCGCTTATATCCAGGCTCATTCGATGGGCGCTTCCATCGGTACTCTATTTCTCAATCGCTATCCAGAACGAGTGGAAAAAGCAATTCTTACGTGTAGTGGTATTTTTGAGTACGATGAGAAAGCGTTCACAGCCTTTCATAAATTCGGTGGCTACATTGTCAAATTTCGTCCTCAATGGTTGGGAAAAATACCGTTGGTAGACAGGATGTTTATAGCGCGATTTTTGCATCGCCCCATACCAGCACCAGAAAGGCGGGCTTTTTTACAAGATTTTCTCGTTGCTGATTATGATACAGCTTTAGGCACAATTTTTACTTCTGTAAGTAAAGCTGCTGCTGAATTAATGCCGCAGGAATTTAGTAAGATAACTGTACCGACGCTGCTAGTGTCAGGAGAATATGACAAAATTATTCCTGCTGAGATGGGACGTCAAGCAGCAAAACTGAATCAAGCAGTTGAACATGTGATCATTCCCAAGACAGCCCATTTCCCGATGTTGGAAGATGCACCAACTTACTTAAAAAAGGTGCAAGAATTTTTGTCAATGGTCAATGGTTAAGACTCTCATCATATAAAAATACGACTGCTTTTCCAAGCTTTTCAAAGTAAGCGATCGCTCTGTTGTTACGAGGGTTAAAATAAACATTAGAGGCTGCTCAAGAGACTATAATCTTTTAGAGATTTAATGGTCAATGGTCAATGGTCATTTATCATTTGCTATCAACCACTAACCACTAACCACTAATTAACTTAAACCCAATTCTCTTTTGAGCAAATTAATCGATGTAGTACCAATATAATTTTCACCACAAATCAATTTAGGTGGACGAATAATGTCTTCAGCAAGATTGTGTAAGCTTGTTTGGACGGTGGAAAAACTTGCTTTATCAGTGCAAAAAATCACCTGCGCCCGCTTCACCATCGCCTGAACTTTATAAGTATCTTTTGGTTGTGAAGTCATCACAAGTATTTCATCCCCCCGCAAACCATGAAGAATAACTTCTGCACTTCGCAGCCAACCAGAACTTAGGCTGACTATACCAAGACAGCTGTCTTTTGGTAGGTTTTTAAACAGGTTGAACTCGTTAGCGTAGTCTTGGATATCTAAAGGAATCACTCGCACTGCTTTCGGAGCAGCAATTACCTCTACTTCTCCGATAAAATACCGACTGGTGACAACTGTAGCAGAGGAGGTTTTTTCAAGTACAACAGGCAATTCTTCCATTGTGACTAGCTGTACTGGCATTTTAAGGCTTTGTTCTAATTCATACACCATCAGTTCTCCAGCACCAATGTCACCAGCAGGAACCGCTACCAACACCCGCGCACTACAACGCAAGCGCCAGTCAATTTCCGCGAGAAATATTTCTCGTGCTTGGTTGAGTGAACAGCCGTGAGACAGCAACTCATCAAGTGCTTGTTGGACAACCTTGTATGCTTGGGGATTTTCTTTGAGAATTGGTGATTGCAGCTTGCTACCACCTTCATGACCTTGGGCGCGGACGTAAATACCTGAACCAGCAAGACTTTCTACTAGTCCGTCATCTTCGAGTTGGCGATAAACCTTGCTAATGGTATTACGGTGTAGCCCGGTTTGCATAGCCAGCGCCCGTGTACTCGGTAACTTGTACCCAGGGGGATATTGCCGAGATGCGATCGCAAATCTGATTTGATTAAACAGCTGATTTGATGCAGGAATTTCACTGTCTGGCTGAATACGGAACTGAATCATCACCAAGCCTCCAAAGGTGCTGGTATAAAAAGGTAGAAGGCTACAACACTTATATAGTTTTTACCCTGTTTTACTGCATAGTAATTTTTACCACGCTGCATTAGTAGCATTTTGTAGCCAGCTACAAATTTTACTTTGTTAAATATTCTATTTATAGATTCAAATTATTCGAGGGAAATTTATAGTACATTCATTGCCAGTAGTTAATAATTTGATTTGGGATAGTTTAGAGATACTTACATAGGTATATCTTATCTATAGATATATCTAAATAATACATAGTACTGGTAAAAATTGTTATGGTACGAGCAATTGACACCGCAAAAGTTAACCTCTCGCAAGCTGATTTCGAGATAGCTGCTTACATAGCCCAGCCTCAAGAACCAGGCTGTTATCCTGGAGTTATAGTCTTGCAAGAAATTTTTGGAGTGAACTCGCATATCCGCGATGTTACAGAACGTATTGCTCGTGAAGGTTATGTGGCGATCGCTCCTGCACTGTTTGAACGTGTCGCCCCTGGTTTTGAAACTGGTTACACACCAGCAGATATAGAAGTGGGTAAAGTCTACGCTTGGGAACAAAGCCAAGCATCAGAATTACTCAGCGATATTCAAAAAGCGATCGACTACCTCAAAACTCTACCACAAATAAAACAAGATGGTTTCGGTTGTATAGGTTTCTGCTTTGGTGGCCATGTTGCCTATCTTGCTGCTACTCTCCCAGATATCAAAGCTACTGCTTCTTTCTACGGCGCACGGATTGCTAACGCCACACCAGGAGGTGGCGATGCTACTATCACTCATACAAAAGATATTCCAGGAACTCTCTACGCTTTCTTTGGTATGGAAGACGCCAGTATTCCTGCTGAACAGGTAAACCAAATTGAAGCAGAGTTAGAAAAATATAAAATTCCCCATCGCGTGTTTCGCTACGATGGAGCTGATCACGGATTTTTCTGTGACCAACGTGCCAGCTATAATCCAATAGCTGCGGCTGATGCTTGGGAACAGGTAAAACAACTGTTTGCACAGCAGCTACAACAATAGTCAAGGTCGAGGGTAAATGGTCAAGGGTCAATGGTCAAGGGTCATTAAAAACTCTGGACTGTTGACTATGGACTCTGGACTATTGACTATGGACTATTGACTAATTAACAATTTGTCTGCACAAGTCATGAATTCTGAAACTAAACTTTCTCAAAAAGCCAATTCATCTTTTTCAATGGACGATTTTGCTAAAGCACTGGAAAAACACGATTACCAGTTTCAAAAAGGACAGGTAGTACATGGAAAAGTGTTCCAGTTAGACCCCGATGGCGCTTATGTAGACATCGGTGGTAAATCGTCTGCCTTTATTCCCCGTGAAGAGGCTGCTTTGAGAAATGTAACAGATTTGTCTGAGGTACTGCCACTCAATGAGGAATTAGAATTTTTAATCATTCGCGATCAAGACGCAGAAGGTCAAGTCACACTTTCGCGCCGACAATTAGAAATTAAACATATTTGGGGACGATTAGCCCACATGCGGGATAATTCCCAGACTGTAGAAGTCCGGGTATTCAATGTCAATAAAGGCGGTGTGACTGTTGATATTCTAGGATTACGGGGATTTATTCCGCGATCGCACCTGCTCGAACGTGATAATTTAGAATCCCTCAAAGGACAAACTCTGACTGTTAGTTTTTTAGAAATAGATCGCAATAATAAAAAACTTATACTTTCCCAGCGTTTGGCAACTCGTTCTGCTAGCTTCAGTACCTTTGAGCTAGGTCAGTTAGTAGAAGGGAAAATTAGTGGTATCAGACCCTTTGGTGTATTCGTAGATATAGATGGCGTTAGCGCTTTACTTCACATCAAGCAGATCACTCAGAAATTTATTGACAATCTGGAAAAAGTATTCCAAGTTGGTCAGTCAATCAAAGCCGTAATTATTGACTTAGATGAAGGAAAAAATCGGGTTGCTCTTTCCACTAGAGTCTTAGAAAACTTCCCTGGGGAAATGCTAGAAAACATGGACGAAGTCATGGCAAGTGCTGAAGCACGTGCAGAAAGAGCCAGGAAAAAAATTACTGAATAATTTTCATTAGTGGTTAGCATTAGTCCTTTCAAGGTGGATAGAAAAAGAACGATTATCTAAGTTAAGAAGATATATTTCCTCTTTGTGTCTTTGTGCCTACTGCAAGTAGCCGTTAGCGCGTCTATGTGGTGAAAAAGTAATTTTTTTCAACACCCTTCGGGTTCGCCACCTTGCCAAGTTCCCTCCGGGACGCTACGCGAACGTGACGGGAACCGCCAAGACGGCAAGTGGACTCACCAAGACACTAAGACACCAAGAAATTTTCATTCTCCAGATTGACACCTTGAAAGAGCTGATGATTAGGGGTTAGTGGTTAGTGGTTGTTTTTTAACTAACAAATTTTTTTGTAGTATTTCCCAGCTTTCTTCATTAAATGCAAATTTAATTGACTCTACTAAATTGCTCCAACTTTTCAACGTAGGCTCGCAAGGGGCTTGCGAAGCTTCACCTACAAAAAACTTTGCCCACCATTTAGGTGCTTGCTTTCTGTATTCAGGGTTGAAATTTTTGCGCCAACGCCTGCGCCATTTGGCTGTTTCTGCTTGGGTTGGTGGCCGAACTCCCAAAATTGGCGGAAAATCTGCATAACTCACAAACTTACTCACACCCTTGCCATGGACGTAAACCATGTAGCGCCAGCATTCTACAACATAAATATTCTCTGGCTTGATATTCAACATCAAGCAAACAGCTTCCTCGGTAACAAATCTGGCTAATGGGTTGATGGTTAACGACTTGTGGACGATTTTTGACTCACGGATGACAATCGCTTTTGGTGTGGGTAATGATAACATAATAGACAAATCCTTTTGAGATGGATACATCCAAATCCCTTGGCGGATAACTTGTGACGGATGGTGTATCCGTTTGAAGAAGAGATTTAATTTAATGCAAAAGCGATCGCCCTTCAGTTTCCTACGCCGGGGGGAGATCGTTTTTTAGTTTAAAGTGTAATAATTAAACGATATAATCTCATCGTTTGTCAAGATAAAAAATGGGGCTGATTAGGCTACGGATTAGGGAATTTGCATGTGAAAAAGGTTGGACGCTCAAGGATGTCTCTGACTATTCGGGAGTAGCCTATAGTTCAGTGAGAGCCTACGCGCGATCGCCAGGGCTAGCAATGGTAGATTTTACCTCAATTTTGAAAATGGCGCGTGCATTGGATGTGATGATTGAAGACTTAGTTGAAGTAGTAGAAGAGTAGGAAAGGTTTACTATACAACAGAACTGGTATTAGATGCGATCGCGGATTTTTTCTTTAATATTCAGCATTCGGTTAATGGGGCTGTTACTTTCAGCCCTAGCTTTGTGGGTATTTGCTCAAATCGCCGACGAAGTTCTAGAACAAGAAACTCAAAGGTTCGACCAAAGCATTTTACTAGCAATTAGGCAGATGCATACACCCATTGGCGATCACATTATGCTGGGTATCACTTTTTTGGGTGAACCAGTATTTTTGCTGCTGATTTGTTTGGGAATAGCAATCAGATTACTGTATTATCGCCATCGTTCGCAAGCAACTACTTTGGGTATTGCCGCAGTTGGTGCGATCGGCTTAAATTATTTAATAAAAGTGCTATTTGGTAGAGCGCGCCCGCAACTGTGGAATCGTATCGTTGACGTCGGTCAATACAGCTTTCCTAGCGGTCATGCGATGATTTCATTAGTAATTTATGGTTTCATTGGCTATCTAATCGCAAAGCGATATCCTCGTTGGCGAGCATGGATTTTTACAGTCACCATTATCCTAATTATAGCAATTGGTTTTAGTCGGCTTTATCTTGGCGTACACTGGCCGACTGATGTCATAGCTGGTTATGCTGCGGGTGTTGTCTGGTTGATGACTTGTATATTGAGTTTGGAAATGTGGCGACTATACAGGACGTCGGGTAGACGTTCAACATCAAATGAGTAAAGTCAGCAACTGATAAATTCTCTTTTGTGAAAGCTTGAGTTTTCTTATCATCTGTCACGATCTTCTCTAATCATGGCACGATACTACAAGCCTGGGTTGAGGTGGGGAAAGAGGAGCGATCACGTTTTGTTGGTGAGTGCGATCGCTTTGTCACCTCTACCACCCACTTATGTCTCAATCATTCTCTTCTGATTCCTCTGGTAGAGATTTCAGTGGTGTTTTTTGTAAAACCCAATCAATATACAGTACGAGAATCTGCATTTTCAGAAAATTGTTAGCACTTCTGATATGGGCTTCACTCAGCACCCATTTACAAAACTTTTCCAACAGTATTCCAACAACGACTTCAACTGACTTGTTTACAACCAGAGGTATTAGTGTTTCTAGCATTGCGATTTCCTCAATAGCTTGACTGAGTTCAATGTCGCAATTTTCTTTTGTAGCTATTTATCTGACTTGCCTTGACTTAGCCTGATTTACATTGAGTTAACTCCACATTTTGATAAAAACTTTGGCTACACTGGCTTATAAGTAATTTTGGGAGTAGTAAATGTCTATACCAGAGGACTTTCTAAAACAACTAGATCAATACACCGAATTATCAAATAGAGAAAAGGAAGTCTTTCTGGAGATATTTGCTCGTGGTAAAAGTCGAGTGCATGTAACTCAAGAACTAAACATTTCTGAAAGTAACCTTAGTACTTGTCTTACAGGGATTTACAAAAAATTTTGCATCACTGGTCATGGGCCTGTTAAAGAAAGCCGCTTGCGGGAGTATCTGAGCAAAAGATACTCACAGCAAGAACCCTCTGGTCATTTAATTACAGATGATGTAGACGATTCAATTGATACCTTAGTGCAAGAAACCCGCAAACAAATCAAACCCTACATCAAAGAAAAGTGCGGAACCATGCGGGTATTAGATATGCCTAAGCCCATTAACTTAACAGGAAGACAAGGTATTTACACGAATGTCAATATTCTGGAGGAAATAACAGGACGAAGACGACTTAAAATTGCGGAACTAATACAGAACTGCGACCATGATAACTTTGAGCGGATTGGACTTAGCCAGATAAAACAGAAGCGAGTATCAGGATTAGAGGCTGTGCAGCGTCATAGTAAGCTGATGGTATTAGGCAAACCAGGAGCAGGAAAAACCACTTTTTTAAAATATCTAGCAATGCAGTGTATTGAGGGGAAGTTTCAAGCAAACAGAGTTCCCTTGTTTATCACCTTAAAAGATTTTGCAGAAGCACCTAAACAACCAGAGATTTTGGAATTTATTGTTCAACAATTATCAAGCTATGGGGTAATTCATACCAGCGTGATAGTAGAGAAATTGTTGAGACAGGGTAAGGTATTAGTATTGCTGGATGGCTTGGATGAAGTACGAGAGGAAGATACCAAGCGTGTATTACGACAAATTCGGGAATTTTCTGACCTGTTTTATACCAATCAGTTTGTAATTACCTGTCGCATTGCTGCCAAAGAATACACATTTGAAAGTTTCACAGAAGTGGAAATGGCAGATTTTGACGAAAAACAAATAGCCATTTTTGCTCAAAACTGGTTTCAGTTAACTGATCCAATTAAAGGTAAAAGATTCATTCAAAAACTGAAGCAAAACAAACCAATCCAAGAACTAGCAAGTAGTCCTTTACTGTTGACATTACTGTGTTTGGTGTTTGGAGATAATGGAGATTTCCCAGCAAACCGTTCTGAACTTTATCAAGAGGGATTAGATGTATTGCTGAAAAAATGGGATGCCAAACGCAATATTGAAAGGGATCAAGTATATAAAAATCTATCGTTGCAGCGCAAGGAAGACTTGCTAAGTCAAATAGGCTTAACTACCTTTGAGCAGAAAGACTATTTCTTTAAGCAAAAATCAGTGCAGGAATACATTGCTAACTTTATTCGCAACTTACGCAATGCTGACACAGATCCAGAAGCCTTGAGACTAGATAGTGAAGCCGTTTTAAAGTCTATTGAAGCACAGCACGGGTTATTAGTAGAAAGAGCAAAAGGTATCTATTCCTTTTCTCACCTGACGTTTCACGAATATTTTGCTGCCAGAGAAATAGTTACCAACTCTGCCTGGGAAACTTTGCTAGAGCGTATTACGGAGATACGTTGGCGGGAAGTATTTTTGCTCACAGCAGGGATGATGCGAAAAGCAGATGATTTGATGCAGTTGATGAAGCGTAAAATTGATGGACTAATCAGCACGGATGAACAATTACAAAATTTGATGAGGTGGGTAGCTAAAAAAGCTTCTTTAGCTACAGTGCCATATCAGCCAGCAGAAGTTAGAGGTGTCTACTTAAGTTTGGTAAATAATCTTATTGTGGGTAGGCATTCAAACTTTAAAAAATTTAAAGACCTTCTTCGTCTTCTAGCCTTCGATCTAGCTCTTACTGGTACTTCAAACAGCGATTTTTATAAAGCTTGCGATCCAGGGATTAGTGGAATAGGTACTCTAGCCTTAAGTCTTGAAGTAGCTATCTTTTTTGAAGAAAAAAAAATTTGTGCAGCTAGACAAAGCCTAGATACCATCTATCCTCATGACTTTGATTCAAATCTTGATTTTGCTTTAGAACGTAATCCAAGCCCTGATTTACAGATTTTACTTGACAATCTCAAAAATCAATGTCCACCTCCACCAAGTGACAACAAAGCGTTTAAGCGCTGGTTGATAAATGATGGTCAAGTTTGGACTGAACAGCTTAGATCCGTCATGATTGAGCATTGCAATATTGGACATGACTGGCAGTTAAACGAAGCACAAAAAAAGCTATTAGAACAGTATTACTATGCCAATAAGTTACTAATGGACTGCCTAAATAGTGATTGTTATGTAAGCCGGGAAGTTAGGCAAGAAATTGAAAATAATTTGTTGTTACCAAGTAAAAATTAAACAATTAGTAGAAGCTGATAAGACAGCTAAAAGCAGATAAATGATACAAAACATAGTTAATTTCTACCTGTGAAAAAAGACATTTGCGATCGCACGTTTACTTTCTCAATTCGCATAGTCAAATTGTGCCAGTTTCTTGATGACAAACCAGGGGTAGCGCGAACTCTTGCTCAACAATTGTTAAGGTCAGGAACATCTATTGGAGCTAATGTAGAAGAAGCGCAAGCTGCACAAAGTAAAGCAGATTTTATTGGCAAAATGATGATTGCGCTTAAAGAATCACGTGAAACTCGGTATTGGCTAAAATTACTCGTTGCATCCGAAATAGTATCCCAAGAAAGAATTAGCCAACTCCAAACTGAAACCGAAGAACTCACACGTATTCTTGGTGCAATCATAGTCTCCACCAAAGACTCCAAGTAGGGACATTCTCCCAATTTTTAATTTTTAATTTTTAATTTTTAATTGTTAAGCGGAGAGGGTGGGATTCGAACCCACGGATGCTTTCACATCACTCGATTTCAAGTCGAGCGCATTCGACCACTCTGCCACCTCTCCAAAAAAAGCTGCCGAAGTGTATTCGTCAGCCGTCAGCTAAAAAAGCTGACCAGTAAATAATTATAACTCAAATTCATGCAGTTTGCACTACTGAACGGGATTTTTCATACAAAATTTCCTCAGAAGCTACTTTATAGCCGTTGCCAACCCAGACACTAGAGGCTTGGGAAACTACACCATCTTCCAGCAGAACTATGGAGAAATTTCGCAGTTTTTGACCGTTACTATCCACGATTCTCGGTACACTCGCCGCATTTAAGTAAACTGTTCCCTCTGGACTAGTAAACACCCGCTTTCGCAACACTTTCTTCGTATGTCGTAACGTCTGGTGCATATGACCAAATGTCACCAAGGGAACGGTTTTACCAGCAGTGAGAGTTAGAGATATCGCCTCAGCTAAATCAGGATCGCCAAAATCACCGCCAATAGGGTGCCAATCTTTACCACAGGGGTCTTCGGGGCGATCGCCTAAGCCAGAAGGGCCATTGTGACCCAAAAAAATAATTGTCTCATAAGCAGCCTTTTTGACTGCGGCAAAAATCCGGACGGCGGACTCATCCAGATCCTTTACACCATACCGTTCTTTGCAGATGTCAGCAAATCGCCACTCCGGCCCACCCCAAGTAAAGGGACGTCCTCCCACCACTGTTAAGTTAAAAGCAGGAATATCCAGTTTCCCATAACCAACATGGGCTGCACCTAATAAATCTAGCTGTTCCTGCACCCAATCTTCTTGAGAACGGTCGTAGGGACACTTTTTTCGTCCCCATTCTGTAGCAGTGTACCATGCATCGTGGTTTCCCATCACTGCTGCCTTGGGAATATCAAGGGATGCGATCGCTCTTACCACTTCTACCGACTCGTTACCAAAGTCTCCGACAAACAGCACTAAGTCAACACCAAGATGCTTGAGTGCATCACCATCCTCCACTTCCCATTGATCGTGAACATCTCCAACTACAGCGATTTTCAATGTTTTTAAATTAGTTGTCTGACTGGTCATGCCACTTTCCTTGCCATATGCTTCCAGCATAGGCAATCCATAACGATTTTGTCATAACTCCCAAAATTGTCTTATGATTTCAACTGATAATTGTACAGACGCGATTAATCGCGTCTCTTCACACCATCATTATCAATTGCACTATAAACGTCATCGGGTGCGAGTCCTAGCCAAGGATCGGAACTGGGAGTTAAAAACAGTTCGGCGTAAACTTTTTCATTCAATGCGGCTAAATTACTAGTTTGATTACCCTGCACAAACCATTGATGAATTTGTCTGTGTAGCATATATTCATTTCTGACTGTATCGAGAGCGATCGCAGTTTCAAAGTTACTCACGAGTCTCGATAAACCGTCTTTTTGAGTATGAGCAGACTGAAACTTTTTCGCCCGAATTAAAGCAATACTGTTTTGATCAAGTTTGGCATCACTTGTATAAAGTTGGGCGAATCGATTCCAAGTAGCTTGATCAGTAATTTCGGAAGGATTATTTTGTCCTGGTTGGAGTGTGTTCAGCATAGGGGTTTCCACTCTCATTTTAGTTACTGCTAGTGATCCTGCAACAGTAGCGTTGGGAATTTGACTAGAATTACTGGGAAGTTCTACTAATCTTGGTGCTGACTGGATACCCAACTTTGATAAATCTGCTGTCCATTGGGTTTGGATAGCGTTGAGGCGATCGCGATGGTATTTTTGTAAAAAAGCTTCCTGTTGTGATTTGCCAAGTTTGCTGTATTGTTTTGTCGCCACTTCCGCCTGTTGGAGTTGACGCAGAAAAGCTTTCGGCCCGTACAATCCTGGAATAGCATCTATTGGACGACCAGAACTATCCAAAATGTAATGAATACTATTACCTGTAATTGTGCGTTCTAACTTCCGTCCATCACCAAAATCAATCGTCACCTTCGGTACAGGACGGACTGATTGCCAGTGTAAGATAAAGTCTTCTCTTAGTTTTTGAGATATTTCTGCATTCGGATATAGTGCAACTCGAAAAAATCGACTGTTCGCGCAACTCAGATCCGTATCTAAATTACCCAGCAACCGCAGAGATAAGATTGGTTTACCGCTAGCTTTAGCAGCTGCTTTTGCTTGCTCTAAGTCAGTATACCAATATAATTTCGAGGCGTAACAATCTCGTTGTTGGCAGAGTTTATCTAAAGCTTGGCGAATTTGTGGAGAAGAGTTTAATTCATTGGCGTGAGATTTGAGAAATGCTTCCAAACCCTTTGGCCCTTGTTGTCGCAGTACAGCGACTTCTTGAGATAATTTAGAGGTTTTTGATATGGGAGTTTGAGAATAAGTTGGTTGTGAAAGACTAACGCTAACCAGAATTAACGCAAATGGAATTTTTAAAGTAGTCAATTTCATATAACAACCTACCAGAGATAGATTTATGAGGTTAAATAGTAAGAATTGATAGCTTCTAATTTAGTTTCTATTACTTAATATTAATTTATTAAGTGATAAGCCTAACTCTGTTAAAGTATCAGACTTGAAATGAATTTTTCTTGGTGTCTTAGTGTCTTGGTGGTGAAAAAGATAATCTTTGAAACACGAAGACACTAAGACACAAAGAATTTAAATTCTAAAAGCAATTTGTCAGCTATAGGATTCCTATTTGATTTTTGAACAAAACTCAGTACACATCTAGCTTCCTTTTTTTTCTTTCTTTCCCTATTGCCTATTGCCTATTGCCTATTGCCTGCCTCCACGAGTAAATTCATTAATCAAATCGGATTGCTATATAAGACTTCAACAATTCCTGCATTTGCTTGACACTCACCAACGTATTCGCGCACAAAATACCAGACGCAGCTACCGCAGGGACACCAATTCCTGGCATAGTGCTATCACCTACACGATACAAACCCTGTATGGGTGTGTGGGTTCCCGGAAACATACCCTTACCTGCGGCGATCGCAGGGCCGTAGGTTCCCTGATATCTTCGTAAATAATTAGCATGAGTTAGGGGTGTACCGATAAGTTCCAACACTACACGCTCCCTAATATCCGGGATAATTTTCTCTAAGGCGCGATACAAAGTTTCTGCTTTTTCCTGTCTCTTGTGTTCATACCCATCATCGCGTTCCCATCCGGTATAAGGTTCTAGGGTGTAAGCGTGGACTACATGGTGTCCTTCAGGCGCAAGTTTTGCATCCCACACGCTGGGAATTGATACCATACAGGTATTTCCTGGTGTGGTGATATCTTGATTTGCGTCGTGAACTACTACGTGATGTCCTGTTAAATTTTCTAAGCCATCAGCACGGATACCTAAGTGTAAATGCATAAAGCTTTCAACAGTTGGTGTAGCTAAAGCTGCTTGGCGTTCAGATGCAGGTAAATCATCAGGATGTAATAGCTGAGTGTAGGTATCCCAAATACTAGCATTAGAAATTACTATAGGCGCTTGCAGGATAGATTGCGATCGCAACCGTACACCTACAACTTTCCCCGATTCCACCAAAATTTGCTCAACATGAGATCCCAACAGCAACTTAGTACCCCAGCGTTCTAACCCCCGCACCAAAGCGTTAACAATCGCTCCACTACCACCCACAGGATACTCAACACCAGCACGGGTACGCTCACCTAACATAAAAGCTACTTCGGGGGCAATTGTTCCATGTGCTTTTAAACCCGATAATAAAAAACATTCCAGGTCAATCAACCGTCTGACCCAAGGATCTTTTACCGTAGCATCCATCACACTACCTACAGAAGCCTGGACAAGGGGCAAATTAGGTAGCATTTTTAACAAAGACGGTAAATGACGCCCCAGCAGCAGAGGGAGTAATTGCCAATCTGCTCTCAGCACCAGAGCCGGAATGCCTTTCATCGCATCATACAAAGGCAAGAGGCGGCGTTCAAACTGTTCTAATTCCTTTGCACCAACAGGAGTAATTTTCGCTACTTCATCACGATAGCGATCGCCATCGCTATAAACTGCCAAAGTACCTTCGGGAAAATGGTAATGTCCTAGTGGGTCGTAGCGTATGGCTGTAACAGATTCACCGATCGCATCTAGAACTTGTTTCAGAGGATTCAAACTCTGGATGTCGGTTAAACCACAGTAAAATGAAGGGCCAGAATCAAACTCAAATCCCCGACGTCTAAAATTATGAGCAGCACCACCAGCAATTGTGTGACTTTCGCAGACAATTACGCGTTTACCGTAACGCGCAAGTAAGCCCGCAGCACACAACCCACCAATACCGCTACCTATGACGATGACATCATATTTGTCCTTTGTCATTTGTCATTTGTCCTTAGTCTCTTGTCTAATACTAATAACAAATGACTATTGTACAGACGCGATTAATCGCATCTCTAATGACCAATGACTAATGACGAACCATTAATCGAACTAAAAGGTGTTTCTAAATCCTTTGGTGACAATAAGGTATTAGATAACATGGATTTGACCATTTACCGGGGAGAAGCATTAGGCATAATTGGACCTAGTGGTACTGGTAAATCAACAATTCTACGTATAATTGCGGGTTTGATTGCTCCTGATGCTGGAGAAATTATTGTCCAAGGTGTGCGCCGAGAAGGATTAATTGAAGATGCAGCCGATCAAATTGGGATTGGTATGGTATTTCAACAGGCGGCATTATTTGATTCACTGACAGTCGATGAAAATGTCGGGTTTTTTCTCTATCAAAACTCAAAACTACCGCGATCGCGAGTTCGTGAACTAGTCGAGGAAAAATTAGATATGGTTGGTTTACCAGGAATTAGCGATCGCTATCCTGCGGAACTATCCGGAGGGATGCGAAAACGGGTAAGTTTTGCTCGTGCAATTATGTCTAACCCGGAAAATACCAAAGAAGGATCAGAGGTTTTACTATACGATGAACCTACGGCTGGACTCGACCCCATTGCTTCAACAGTGATAGAAGATTTAATCCGACAGTTGCGATCCACACAAGGAGTCTGTAGCACCTACGCAATTGTCACTCACCAAGAAAGCACCATCCGCAGAACAGCTGATAGGATAATATTTCTCTATCACGGTACAGTACAGTGGCAAGGTGCAGTCAGTGAACTAGACCACACAGATAATCCTTTAATCAGACAATTTATGAGTGGAAGTATATCTGGACCAATTCAAGTAGCAGGATGAGGGAGTAAACAATTAAAAATTAAAAATTAAAAATTAGGAAGAGGCAGAAGCAGATACGGAGGATGGAGTGAATAACTAATGACCAATAACAACCAACAAACCACAACCTAATCTAAAATCTAAAAATCTGAGTGGGAGGATAAAAAAATGCGATCGCGCACTTTTCGAGAAGGTTCTGTGGGTTTACTACTCCTCGTTGGAGTGGGTGTGTTTGGAATAATTATCCTCTGGTTAACAAGATTTACGGCTGCTGCGAGTTCATACAAGGCTTTTGTTGAATTTGCCAATGCTGGTGGGATGCAAAAAGGGGCTGTTGTTCGCTTTCGTGGTGTCAAAGTCGGCAATATTTCTGCAATCAGACCAAGACCGAACAATGTAGAAGTAGAAATCGAAATTGCCAATCCTAACCTGATTATCCCTCGTGATGTCAAAGTAGAAGCTAATCAATCGGGTCTGATTAACGAAAGCATAGTTGACATTACACCTAAATCACCATTACCAAGTGGTACGATTGCTAAACCATTAGATAAAGATTGTGATCCGAGTCTCATCATTTGTAATCGTTCACGCTTAAAAGGTCAAATTGGCATTAGTTTGGATGAGTTAATTCGTAGCAGTACTGTTTTTGCCAATCTTTATACTCAACCTCAAATCTACGATAATCTCAACAATACATTAGTAAATGCTTCAAAAGCGGCTGCTCAAGTTGTTGTTCTTAGCCGTGATCTTTCCAACTTAACAAAAAGTACGCAAAACCAAATAAGTGGTTTGTCAACTGCGACAAATTCAGTGGCAAATGCAGCCGATAAAATCACCGCATCTGCGACTCAAACAACTAGTCAATTTAGTAATACAGCAAAGGATCTCAGCCTCACCGCAAATCAAGCAAGTCAACTGCTCAAAAATCTGGATACGCTGCTCACAAGTAATCGTTCTTCACTAGTTGGGACTTTAAATAATATTACGGCAACTACAACTGAACTCAGAACTACAGTTAGTAGCCTATCACCAACTATCAATCGCTTGACACAAGGAGAGGTAATTCAAAACTTAGAAACACTCTCTGCAAACGCAGCACAAGCTTCAGCTAATTTGCGAGATGCTAGCCAAGCGCTTAACAATCCTAATAATATTTTGGTGTTGCAACAAACTCTAGATTCTGCCAGAGTAACATTTGAAAACGTCGAAAAAATCACATCTGATTTAGATGAATTGACTGGTGATCCAAATTTTCGAGAAAATGTCAGAAACCTGGTAAATGGTTTAGGTAAATTACTGTCTTCTACTCAACAAATAGAGCAACAAATTGAAGTCGCATCTACACTCGATGCAGTCAAAACCGCCGTCAAAAATCCCAACGCAACAACATTAGCAGCAAACAAAAAGCAGCCAACAAATAAAGATCAACCAAAAATTGAGTTTAATCTTTCACCTACAACACTGATGAGTGCAAGTAAAGAAATTCAACCAACAGCAATTGAGTTTACTACCTCAGAATCTCAAGAAAAGCTATTGCAGAAATTACGTGAATATAGTAAGCAGCGACAGCAGTAAAGATATGGAGAAATAGGTAAATAAGGAAAAATAAAATCGCCCGTAATATGTTTAATTTATAGGATTATATTGTGCGGGCGTACAAACACAATTTTAAATTTATTCGGTATTATTTATATTAGGTGATTGTACATATTTTGAGCTACAGAATCACCCAAGTTGTTAGTTGTGAGTTACGATTATGAGCAATAAAAATTTTTTACTAAAACTTATGCTACGCATGTTCAGATGAAATTAACATAAAACATTATGTAAAAAAGTTGTAGAAATTGAATTTGGAATAAACTGTAATCTTCACTTTCCTCTTTGTGTTTGATTCCACTTTTAGCATTGCTCGTTTTTGAGCAAGAGTGTAAGATTATAAACTATCGCTTTTAAGTATTAACCCTTGTTAATAAGCATGTACTCTCTAAATAAAAGTCTCACTGTATTACTAACCTTACTTACTACCACTTCAGTAAACTTAATCACAAATATATCTTTACCTGTTACAGCTTCAACAGACTCTGCGGTTCCAAATTCATCTTCTCAAGTAGATACAAAACAAACATCACCATCACTTCCAGCCCAGAGTAGAGTAGAAAAGGCGAAAAAACTTTTTAATCAAGGGTATCAACAGTATCAGCAAAATCGATACTCTGAAGCTGAGAAATCACTGTGGGCTGCACTTGAAACATTAAATGGTGGTTCTCGAATGCAAGGTTTTCAAGCACCTCGGACACGTAAAAGAGGGACATCTATTTCTATTTTTGGGTTAAAACTGTTTGAATCTTTTAGTACTACTTCAGTTGCAACAGGTTACACTCATGTATCTATCCCTTTAGATGAAGCATATGTAAGGATTATAAATAATCTTAGTCAGGGGAAAGATCCCACAAGCACTGCCTATGATGTAGGAATAGAGCAAATGGAAAGATTAGTAGAGTGTATTTCTGGGAAACCTGAATTATCCTGTGATGAAATAGTTAAGGGGGGAAATCGAACGACTACTAATAATGTGTCTCAGAATGTAATAAATAGTGTTGAGGATGGGCATCAAGTAGAAATAGAGATTCTCCGACTTCTTCAACGAACACTAATAGCTCAGAATCGAGAGGATAAAACAAACGAGGCATTACTAGTTGCACAACAAAGTCGTAATCTTGAATTGTTCAGAACTGTCCCTGCTGTTCTTTATGCTTTAAATAACGAGGTCTTGCAAGGTAAAACATCTGATAATAATCTCCCTAAATTAGTCACTCCAAGAAACCTCTCAATCAAAGATATCAAAAAAATCTCCATCAGAGAAAATTCTACGCTTGTTTACTACTCTATAGTTTCTCAAGAAGAAATTTTTGTCTGGGTAATTCAACCAACTGGAAAAATAGGTTTTAAGAAAATTAACTTATCTTCTATAAAGACATCACTAGAAGAAACCACAAGAAATGCTCTTCGGATTGCCTCTTCATATGTAGATAGAGGACAACAAGGTAAAGCTCTGATTCAAGCTATTCGTGATTTAAGATTACGGACTAATAACACGGATGTAAATAGTTTACTTCAACAGTTAACTGTAAGTGAAACTGAGCAAAAACAAAATCTCCAGCAACTGTATCAAATTTTGATTGAGCCGATTAAAGAACTGCTACCAACAGACCCAACAAAGCATGTAGTTATTATTCCGCAAGGACCTCTTTTGCTAGTACCTTTTTCTGCTTTACAAGATGCTTCAGGGCAGTATTTAATCGAAAAACATACCATTCGCATTGCTCCAAATCTTCAGAGTCTTCTTCAAAAACGTTCTTCATTACAAAAATTTCCTAGAGGTGATGAAATGCTTGTAGTAGGTAATCCTACTAATCAAGGTATATCCGAATTACCAGGAGCGGAACAAGAAGCAAAAGCGATAGCCAGATTATCAGGCAGTTTTCCTCTGATTGGAAATCAAGCTCATACAGGAGCAATTTCACAACGAATATTTAATGCAAAGATTCTTCATTTCGCTACACATGGGATTCTAGACATACAAAATTCATCTTCATCAAACGACGTAATACTGTTAATAACTTCATCGAAAAATTATACTCAAGTTACTCGAATGGTAGGAACTCCTAGTCCTTATAAAGAAAATCATAGATTGTGGTACAGCATTTGGTTTGATAAAGACAAAAATACAACACGACATGTTATTAGAACAAATGGCTCATTACCAGGTGCTATTGTATTGACAAACTATTTATTTACTTCTCAAGAAATCCTCAATTTGAAGCTAAAAGCTGATTTAGTTGTCTTAAGTGCCTGTAATACAGCACAAGGAATACCAGGAGATAGCATTGTCCTTGGACTACCGCTTTCGCTCGGTCTAGCAGGAGTTCCACGTGTGGTTGTATCCTTGTGGGCAGTGCCTGATGCTCCTACTCAAAAATTAATGTTTGAATTTTATTCCACAATGCGGAGACAGAGTCAAGAGGGTAAAGACATTGACGAAGCTCAAGCATTACGTGAAGCAATGCTCAAAGTGAAAAATATGGAGCAATATCACGATCCCATCAATTGGGCTGGATTTACGTTAATGGATGTGTCATATCGTGCAAAAAATTAAGAAAATTTCTTTACACATTACCTGAACTAATTTTCATAGCTGATTTTAGCTCTTCCCAATTGCTTTGGACTTTGGTCGTAACAGGGTGATCTGGCCCCAACAATGGCTTTAAAATTTCTAGCGCATTTATGTAGAGCGGTTCTGCTTCTTGATATCGATTCTGAGAATAGTAAAACTTGGCTAAATTGTTCAGGCTGATTGCAACATCAAAATGAGTTTCTCCTAATAATTGCTTTCTCATTTCCAAAACTTGCTTGTAGAGAATTTCAGCTTCCTTAATATTACCTAGATCCTCAGAAAGAGATGCAATATTATTAAGTACAGTAGCTACATCTGGATGAACTTCTCCAAAGATATGTTTTTGTATCTCTAAAGCCTTTGTAAATAAAGGTTTTGCTTCCTCGTATTTTCGTTGTATAGCATAAATTTCAGCTAGATTATTTAAAGCAATAGCCACATCATAGTGCTTCTCTCCCAAAAGTTCTTGAGAAAGTTGTAATGACTGCTGATACTTATTTTCGGCTTCTTCGTAGCGTTCTTGGGAATGATAGCAAGATGCTAAATTGTTAAGACTAGTAGCAACACGAGGATGTTTTGTACCGAGCAGACGTTTTCTCATCTCTAAAGCTTGTAAAAATAGTTTTTCTGCTTTTTGATAACGTCCTTGAGTATCGTAAAGTAACGCTAGATTATTGAGACTATCTGTTACATCGATATGTTCTTCTCCCAAGCACTTACGTCTCATATCTAAAGCTTGATTATATAAAGTTTCTGCTTCAGCGTATTTTCCCTGAGCCGTGGAGAGTAGAGCTAGATTATTGAGGCTATCAGCTACATCAGCATGTTCTTTTCCAAAAAGTTTACGTCTCATTTCCAACACTTTCTGGTGTAAAGGTTCTGCTTCTGTGTAGCGTCCTTGAGTGTAGTAAATTGAACCCAAATTACTGAGAATCGTAGCCAAATAAGGATGCTCAGTAGCAAATCGCTTTTCTACTGTAACCCGACACTGTTCGTAGAACTTCTCCGCCTGACTATAAAATCCTTGTCCTTCGTAAAATCGACCTAAACCAGTGAAAAGTACGGCTAGATCCTCATCACAGAGATATACAGTTAGATTTTTAGCTACCTCTGCGACATGAGGCATGGCAAGAGAAATAACGGTTATTAACTTGAGAGTAGGATCTTCAGGAATTTCCTGGGCAACAGTTACCATTACCTGGCAAAAAGAGTGCTTGAGTTCCTCTGCTTGATTTAACTCTATCAGTTGGTATTGGAAAAATTCCCTTAGCAGGGGATGCATTTGGTAAACTCCCTTTGCTTGGCGTTGCAACAAATGCAAAGTCAGCAAACTATCATCCCGAATTTCCTCTAATTCTTCTGCATCGACTTCCGGTAAACACAATTTCACCAATTCCCAAGGGATGGGTGCAGAAGCAAATAAGCTGAGTAAACAACCCAGTTGCTTATCATCATCTGCTAACTCTTTCCAACTCAATTCAAACGCTGCAAATACACTCTTGTGTACTGCCGTCATATCCTCATCTTTTTTATGCTTCTTTAGGGCAGATTCTTCCAGACGCTTATTTTCTAGCTTCTGCCACATATCCGCTAAAGATAAATCTTGCTTGCGTACCAAATACCGCCCAACTAATTCCAACCCCAAGGGTAAATATCCAAGCCATGCACAGAGGGATTCTGCCTGTGATAACTCTTCATTTACTCGTTCATCACCAATCAGTGAACGCAATAAATCTAAGGCTGCATCTGGTTGTAATACATCTAAAGGTAACTGTTTGATAGATGCACCAAAACTTTGACGGCTTGTTAGCAACACTTTAAACCGGGATGCTGATGGTAGATAGGGCTTGATTTGTGAATATTCACTGACATCATCCAACACCAATAACACCTCTCCCTCATGCCAGCGTAGCCAACAATGGTTTAATTGTTCAGATAAATCAAGGTCTTGAGGTGGGTTTAAACCCAAATGGCGAGCAAATTGAACTATTTGTGAACCGACATTTTCACTTTTGACACCACACCAACAAATGCCACCAGCATAACTTGCTTGGTGTTGTATAGCGTATTGCAGCGCTAATTCCGTTTTTCCTACTCCCCCCATCCCAGAAATAGCTGCAATTACTACCTGCTGGTTGTGCTGCAAGAATTGGTGCAATTGAGCAAGTTCTTTTTCTCGCCCAACAAATTTTTTTGCCCCAGTTGGAGGCAATTTTTGCCGTATACCTGATGGTTTTGGAGTGTCGGGGGATGTGCTAACAATTAGTTTGTCAATAATGAATTGACTATCTTTACCATAAATGCCTATCTTTTCTGTCAGTTTTCCAGAGTCTTCTGGCATAATGAATTACTTTGGCTAAACCACAAAGAGGACAAGGAAAAGGGGAAGAATATTAAACGTTAAAGTTTGTAATATTTACCGTACCACCTTGAATTACCATGCCTATCTTTTCTGCTAGCTTGCCGAAATTCTGGACTGTTGCAGGTTGAGATTTGACAGCATCTGCCACATTTTCTACTGCTTGGGCAATTTCTGGATCTTCCTTTGCCGCTTCTTCAACTTTTGCTGTTGCTTCTAGATAGGCTTGTCCATAATCTAGAGGTTTTTGCTGTGCTTGTTCAATCGCACTTGCAGTATCAGGTTTTTTACGCCTTAGCAGCACTAATAACTCTCCACCCTTCTCTAATGCCTTTTCTCCCAAGATTTCGCCAGTTTTTTCAAAAGCTTTCGTAATCACCAAAGTAGCGATCGCTGCGACTGTCAGTGTTGTTGGTTCCATAAGTTAACAATAAAAAACCCAGATCCTACTACTTGTCACTTTATGCACCCAAGGCACAATCATAGTTTAATTATTTGAAAGCAAGCAGACACAGCAATATTACATACATTTACAATAAATAAAAAATTACACAATTGACCAATGACCATTGACTAATTCCAATCTTGCTCATCTTTTTTAGAGCGGCTTTTATAAATTCCACCAACGGCGTGAATGGCGCGAGTCTTGTCAAATAGCTCCGCTTCGGTTAGACCCCACTGTTGTAGTATTTTATCCAAGTCGCTTTGAATGTCCCTTGCACCGGGAAAGCCGTGATAACGAACTCGCAATCTCGCTAATTCTGCCAAGTTATACTCTGTCGCCTCACCAACTAGTAAACTTTCCACAATCGAGCGATCGCGATTATATAAAGGATGTTGTTGATCTTTGTTCATAAATATTTAGTTTAGTTGTCATTGGTCATTGGTCAAGGGTAGAGACGCGATTCATCGCGTCTCTACAATAGTCAATTGTTATTCTCCCTATCTCCCTTGTCCTTAATCCCCGATCCCCAATCCCCGATCTCTTAACAGACGGCTACCCTACCTAAAATCTTACGGCTCTCCTCACTGCCGTTAAACTTAAAATAAAGATACATTGTCTTTAAGAAAAGTAGACAAAAGTTCAGGTGAGGGTGAAATTGACTTTACCCGAAGCCCAAGCAGCAAGGGAGCAAAACCCGCTATGTTTGAACATTTCACTTCCGAAGCTATTAAAGTAGTTATGCTCGCTCAGGAGGAAGCCCGAAGACTGGGTCACAACTTCGTAGGAACTGAACAAATTCTCCTGGGTTTGCTGGGAGAAGGAAATGGGGTTGCTGCCAAAGTGCTGACTGAATTGGGCGTTACTCTCAAAGAAGCACGTCGCGAAGTCGAAAGAATTATTGGTCGGGGTTCTGGCTACTTACCACCAGAAATTCCTTTTACCCCGAAAGTAAAAACCTTATTCGAGCAATCATTTAAAGAAGCTCGTAGCTTAGGACATAACTATATTGGTACTGAACACTTACTGTTAGGATTAACTGAGGCAGGGGAAGGAGTTGCTGCCAAGGTACTACAAAATTTGGGGGTTGACCTCAACAATATCCGCAGCACAGTTATTCGTATATTAGGTGAAGTTACACCCACAACTGTAGGTGCTAATACTAGTCCTAGACGAACTCAAAATTTGAGTTTAGAAGAATTTGGGAGAAATCTGACCAAATTAGCACAAGAAGGTAAGCTCGACCCTGTTGTTGGTCGTGATCAAGAAATTGAGCGTGCTATCCAGATTCTTGGTCGTCGCACGAAAAACAACCCGGTATTGATTGGTGAACCGGGAGTTGGTAAAACTGCGATCGCAGAAGGTTTAGCACAACGCATTCACAACCAAGATGTCCCCGATATTTTGCAAGACAAGCAAGTTATCAGTCTTGATATGGGGTCAGTGGTAGCAGGTACTCGCTTCCGTGGGGACTTTGAAGAACGCTTGAAGAAAATCATGGATGAAATCCGCACTGCGGGTAATATTGTCCTGGTGATCGATGAGATTCACACCCTTGTTGGTGCTGGTGGTGTAGAAGGTGGTATGGATGCTGCTAATATCCTCAAACCCGCATTGGCTAGAGGTGAACTTCAGTGCATTGGTGCAACTACCCTTGATGAGTATCGTCAGCATATCGAACGCGATGCTGCACTAGAGCGTCGTTTCCAACCGATTATGGTTGGTGAACCTTCGGTAGAAGAAACAATTCAGATTCTCCAAGGCTTGCGTTCAGTATACGAACAACACCATAGAGTAGAAATTACTGACCAAGCATTGGTTGCAGCTGCTAATTTATCTGATCGTTATATTAGCGATCGCTTCTTGCCAGATAAAGCTATCGATTTGATTGATGAAGCCGGTAGCCGTGTGCGTCTGCGGAGTTCGATGGTTTCTGACAATCGCGAAATTAAGCGCCAATTGACTGCTGTCAGTAAAATTAAAGACGAAGCCGTCAGAACACAAGATTTTGACAAAGCTGGAGAATTACGCGATCGCGAGTTGGAACTCGAAGCTCAATTAGCAGATACACAAGCTGATAAATCTGTCAAGTCTCTGGTAGTTGACGAAGAAGATATCGCCCAAATCGTCGCCTCTTGGACTGGCGTACCAGTCAACAAATTGACCGAATCTGAGTCTGAGATGTTGCTGCACTTAGAAGATACCCTGCATCAGCGCCTCATCGGTCAAGAGCAAGCAGTCACAGCTGTATCCCGTGCGATTCGTCGCGCCCGTGTCGGCTTGAAGAATCCCAATCGACCCATTGCTAGCTTTATCTTTTCTGGGCCTACGGGAGTTGGTAAGACTGAATTGGCTAAATCCTTAGCGGCTTACTTCTTCGGTTCTGAAGAAGCTATGATTCGTCTCGATATGTCAGAATTCATGGAACGCCACACCGTCTCCAAACTGATTGGTTCGCCTCCTGGTTATGTTGGCTACGACGAAGGTGGACAATTGACCGAAGCCGTCCGCCGCAGACCATACACAGTGTTGCTATTCGACGAAATCGAAAAAGCGCACCCCGATGTATTCAATATGCTGCTACAAATGTTGGATGACGGTCATCTTACCGATGCTAAAGGTCGCAAAGTAGACTTCAAGAATACTCTGATTATCTTGACTTCTAATATTGGTTCACGAGTCATCGAAAAAGGTGGTGGCGGTTTAGGCTTCCAGTTCAACGAAGACGAAGCTGAAGCAAGTTACAACCGGATTCGTAACTTGGTGAACGAAGAAATGAAGAATTACTTCCGTCCAGAGTTCCTCAACCGTCTGGATGAGATTATTGTCTTCACTCAACTCAAGAAAGAAGAAGTCAAGCAAATCGCTGAGATCATGCTCAAAGAAGTTGCTAGCCGCTTAACTGAAAAAGGTATCACTTTAGAGGTGAGCGATCGCTTCAAAGATCGTGTACTTCAAGAAGGCTACAACCCCAGCTACGGTGCTAGACCGTTACGTCGGGCGATTGTGCGCCTCTTAGAAGATTCTCTCGCAGAAGCATTGTTATCTGGTCAAATTGGTGAAGGTGATACAGCCATTGTCGATGTTGATGATGATGGACAAGTCACAATCAACAAATCAGAAACCAGAGAGTTCATGTTGGCGAATGTAGGCTAATATTTATACATTCACGTTGTTGCGCTAACATTGTTGAAAAAGACTGTCGCTCCTATGTAGCCTAAAGGAGCGATTTTGATAAGCCTCTGGCAACATTGGGTGAAATGGTGATTTTAAAAACCCCTGATAATTACATCGGGGGTTTTTTATTTAAACACCAAGACACTAAGACACTAAGAAGAGACTTGTTTTTTTGGGTTACACCTTAAATGGAGGTGTGATCGCGTCTTAAATTTTCTCTACCGAGTGCGATCGCTTATTTTTCTTATCTCTTGCTTGAATTACTGCAAAGTTGATTCATTGACTAACATCTCTGGTAACTTCTTATCTTCAACAGAATCAATGCTTTCAGGGAAATCAGCAAAACCGTCGATCGCATCTTTAATAAAACCAGCTAAAGGAACAGCAAGCAGTAACCCTAATAATCCGCCAATATAAGTTCCTACCAGCAAAGAGATAATTACCCAAATTGGTCTTAGACCAGTAAAACTACCTAAAATTCGGGGTGCGATCGCTTGATCAATCAATTGATCAAGAATTAGAGATAGAACTAAAACTTTAGCAGCTAACCAAATATTGTGTGGTGCAAGTATTAAAGCAATAATAAAATAACTCACGATATCACCAAAAGGGACTAGGCTCAAAATTGCCACACCCAAACCAAACACTAAACCAAATTTTAGTTTCAGAATTAAATATAAAATCGTTTGTGACACTCCCAGCATTAAAGCTAAAATCAC
Organism: Pelatocladus sp. BLCC-F211; assembly: GCF_041928655.1. Taxonomy (NCBI): domain Bacteria; kingdom Bacillati; phylum Cyanobacteriota; class Cyanophyceae; order Nostocales; family Hapalosiphonaceae; genus Pelatocladus; species Pelatocladus sp. BLCC-F211. Next base: position 69,273 of record NZ_JBHFLM010000067.1, read on the forward strand.
CTGACCAATCAGAAAATTTTGGAAATTATTTTGAAGAGATTGTTGTATCTTTTGGGCTAAATCAAAAGGTATCTTTTTAAATATTCCTTTCCATATTCTTTCACCATCGATTAAAAGATATATTGTTAATACAACTGTGATTAAAGCTTCGGAAATGCTATCAATAGTATCTACAATAATACCAAATAGCTTGTCTCCTGTTTGTTCCAACTCATCTGGTAAATGATTTATAGACTGATTAAATATTTCACTAAAATTAATATTTAGTCTGTGACTGGCTGCCCAACTATTGAGAAATTCAAGTTTTTCTTCAGTAGCATCAATCCATTGAGGAACTGATTTAATCATTTCATTTAATTGTTGTAGAGCAATAGGTAACAAAGTAATACCCAAGCTGACCACAATTACTAAACTTGCAATCAAAACCAATAAAACTGCATATTTACGTTGCATTTTTCTTTGCTCAAGAAGTGCAACAGGGTAGTCCAAAATAAAAGCTAACAAAGTAGCTAAAACTAAAATAGTGACTATGGGTTGAAAATATTGAAAAAATTTAAAAGCTAACCAACCATTAAGAAAAACTAATGGGAAAAGGAGCATCAAAATTAACCATTGCAATAGTTTATTTAGATAAAGCATGATTTTAAATGAGTAATCATAAATGAACTTATACATTTATATATATAGGACTATAGGGCTAGTTTTGCCTCATACTGTTGGCAAATTCTGAAATCTCAAAAATATTCACCAATAGTAGAGACGTTGCACTGCAACGTCTCTACAACCCCAAAATTATGACAAAAATCTTTAACCAAGCATTATATCAGGCTCGCTTGATTACTTATGATTGCCGAAGAACCCCACCCCGGTTTTGTCTAACGCCAAAACTTCCCCGCGTGCGGGGAGGGGATTAAGGGGGTGGGAAGTATAACTAATTATCCGAACTTGATATTACTGGATCACGGCTTTGTGACTAATTTAATCCCCGTTCCCCGTTCCCTGATCCCTGATCCCCGATCCTTAATAACTGTTAAATCTGCTGTAACTGGAATTATCTGCACAGCACAGGCTTTTAATTCTGGTTGTAGAGAATCGGGACAAGATTCAGGATGGGTAAGGGCGTTGGCTTCGGCGTTATCCGCCCACATAGCACCCCAATGCATGGGGACGAAAACTGTACCAGGGGCGATCGCTTTGGTAATTTTGGCTGGGAAGAAAGTTTTGGAACGACGCGATCGCACTTCCACTAATTGGTTATCAGTGATTCCTAACCCAGCAGCATCACGGGGATGAATTTCGATAAACGGTTCAGGGTGCATTTGCCGAGTTTTTTCAATCCGACCAGTACGTGTCAGGGTGTGCCAATGTCCATAAAGTCTACCAGTCGTTAGCACAAAGGGATAATCAGGATCTGGTGGTTCTGCTAGTCCCCGCGAATGATAAGCTCCAAACCTGGCGCGTCCATCGGGGGTGTGAAAGCGTAAATCGGTGTAGAGACGCTTTGATTTTAGATTTTGGATTACCCTGCGGGTAGACACGGAGTGGCTTCCGTAGGTAGCCGCAGAAGCGTCTATAGATTTTGGATTGTTAGATTGTTCGTCGGATGTTTCAATCTCTGAGTGCTGACCAGTTATCTCTAATCCAAAATCGGGATGTGGCCATTGAGTTGGGCCTTGCGATCGCAATTGTTCATGACTTAACCCTGTCATCTCGCAGGGGCGATCGCGAGTTAGTTGGATAAACTCTGCAAATACCTCAGCAGAGTTAGCAAAAGCAAATTCACCGACAAAACCTAACCTGCGTCCAACTTCGGCGAAAATTTCCCAATCTGGTTTAGCTTGTCCTGGTGGTCGGCGAAATGCTGGACATAGGGTAACTCGGCGTTCTGAATTGGTCATGACGCCTGTTTTCTCACTCCATTGGGCAGCAGGTAGAAGAACATGAGCGTAAGTAGCAGTTTCTGTGGGATAATAGGCGTCTTGGTAAATAGTGAAAGGCGATCGCATCAACGCTGCTTTTGTACGTTCCAAATCTGGCATACTCACCGCCGGATTAGTCGCAGCGATCCACAGCAAGCCGACATTCCCATCTTCCAAGCCAGTAATCATGTCCCAAGCTGTCAAACCAGGATTGGGTGAAATTTGTCCCCGCTTTAATCCCCAAACTTCTTCAACTTCAGCGCGGTGTTGAGGATTTTTCACCAAGCGATAACCAGGTAACAAATGCGCCAATCCTCCAGCTTCTCTACCTCCCATGGCGTTGGGCTGACCTGTGAGGGAGAATGGTCCAGCCCCTGGTTTACCAATCTGTCCGGTCATCAAGTGCAGATTAATAATAGTTCTGACCTTGGCTGTCCCTTCTGAAGACTGATTTACACCCATTGACCACATAGACAACACACGTTGTGATTGACCCCAGTACCTAGCTGCTGTCTCCAAATCTTTAATGTCTATTCCGCAGCGGTCAGCTACTATTTCTGGAGAATAATGGCGGATTACCTCAGCATAGGCGGGGAAGTTGCTGGTACAGTCGTCAATAAAGCTGACATCAATATGGTTCCAACGCATCAACAAGTGAGCAATTCCATTCAACAAGTCGATATCTGTACCAGGACGAATTGCTAAATGTAAGTCAGCTACTTCTGCGGTGGGTGTACGACGGGGATCAACCACAATCATTTTGACCTTGCGGTTTTTTTTGTGGTATTTCTCCAATCTGTTAAAAATTATCGGGTGACACTCTGCTGTGTTAGTACCAATTAAGAATGCACAATCAGTTAACTCCAAATCGTCATAGCAGCAGGGAGGCCCATCCGCACCAAAGCTTTGGATATAACCAGCTACAGCACTAGACATACACAAGCGAGAGTTCGCATCAAAATTATTGCTACCCAAGCATCCTTTCAACAACTTCTGGGCTATGTAATAATCTTCGGTTTGAAACTGACCAGAACCGTACATGCATATGGCTTGTGGTCCTTGAGTGAAACGCACAGTTTGAATGCGTTTGGTGATCAGATCAAAAGCTTCATCCCAACTCACACGCCGGAATTTTTGATCTAGGGAGTCGCGTACCATCGGATAATGTAGTCTGTTTTTATCCAAAGATTCAGCAATGGTTGCACCTTTGACACAAACCATTCCTTGACTTGATGGATGGGTTTTATCACCCCGTACTCGCCAAATTGGGTTCCCTTGACTATCGCGATAAGTTGCTTTACCTGGTTGGGCTGGGGGTGAAACTTCTAAACCACAGCCAACACCACAGTAAGGACAGAGTGTTTTAGTAACTTCAGTCATAGTTTTATCAGGCGAACATCGATGCACACTGATGCACAGCGATAGATTATTTGTGTGAATTTAGTTTTATATAGATGTGGTTTTTTCTAACAAGAATGAAGATGTGCCTAATCATCTTAGACTTAGCTCAAAAAATAAAAAAATCAACCGCCAAGAGCGCCAAGAAACAAGAGATATTATCAGGTATAACTGCTTGAAATCATGAAATTAAGTTAGATTTAATTACATTTAATGAGCGCTTTAGCGCTCACTACTAACTGGAGAAAATTTGAGTTTTGAATTTTATTCTTCTGCGATTATGGCAGAGCTTTGAGTTGTCTTTTCTGGTAATTCGCCTTCATAAGCACTAGCAAAAGAATCCTTGGGTTCTTTGAGGAAGAAGGCACACATAAAAGCGCAAATCATGGCGGCTATTCCCATTGTGGAAAATAAGGTGGAGGCGTCGGTTAAGCTAAAAATTGTTAGATAAACAACTCCACCAAAATTACCGTAAGCTCCGACGTTACCTGCAATCTGTCCTGTGGCTTCTTTTTTAATTAGAGGTACGATACCGTAGGTTGCGCCACACCCAGCTTGAGCAAAATAAGCAGCAAACATAGTGACAGCGATCGCTAAAGGTAAAGGCCAGCTACTGTTAATAAAATGTGCCATCAAATAGCCAACACTAATACCAACACTAATAATCGTCATTGTCCATTTACGAGAGCCAAATTTATCAGAAATTAAGCCACCGCTAGGACGAGAAATTAAGTTTAAAAATGGGTAGGTAGCAGCAATCATCCCAGCCACTACATGCTCCAAACCAAAGGTTTTTTCAAAGAAGGCAGGTAGCATAGAAACGGCAGCAAGTTCAGAGCCAAAATTAGTAATGTAAGTGAACTCTAATAATGCTACTTGTCTAAACTGATAACGTTCTGAAGCAGCATAGGTTTTCTTACCAATTAAAAGTTCTTTATTTACCTGCCAAGCTTTGTAGGTTTGGTAAACAAACAATCCTGCTAATACCAACCAAACCAAATACATTTGGCTCAGAGTTAAAAAATGAATATTCTTTTGTTCCAAGCGCCAAGCTAATAAACCCAAGGCAAAAATTAAACCAAAATTGGAGATAATCATTGCCCAAAAGCTTTTAACACTGGTTACTTCTAAAGCACCATTTTTCTTAGGACGTTTATAAACTTTACCAACAGGCGTATCTTTCACACTATTGAAATAAATTAGACCGTAAATTGCAGCAATGATACCTGTCAAAGCGATCGCAAATCGCCAATTGGAAGCGCCACCAGTCATCAAGCTGGCAGCTACTGCAATTGTTGGTAAAGTAAATTCTGCCCCAAAAGCCCCAAAGTTACCCCATCCACCATAAATACCTTGGGCAATACCAATTTCTTTGGGGGGAAACCATTCTGCCACCATGCGGATACCCACCACAAACCCAGCCCCGACAATCCCCATCAATAAACGACTAATGACTAGATGGTGAAAATTTTGTGATAGCGCAGTCGCGAGACAGGGAACAGAAGCAAAGATCAGTAGTAATGAATACGTAATTCTAGGGCCAAAGCGATCCAGCAGCATACCAATGATGATCCGCGCCGGAATTGTCAAAGCAAGGTTACAAATGCCTAAAGTTTTGATTTGTTCTGGTGTCAGATTTAACTGTTTACCAATAGTTGTCGCAAAGGGAGCAAAGTTAAACCAGCATACAAAAGTCAGAAAGAAAGCAAACCAAGTTAAATGTAAGATGCGGTAGCGACCATTAAATGAAAATAATCCTTTCAGCATAAGATGTTAGTGATTGCTGGTTAGTGGTTAGTTGTTGGTTGTTGGGCATGAATCAGTTAACAGTTAACAGTTTCATTTGATAACTGATAAGTCTCCCTTATCTCCGATCCCCAATCCCCGTACTCTACAAGAAGCCGCTTACGCGTCTACGCGAAGCGTCTCCTCTGGAGAATCCCCGATCCCTATTCCTCAGAATGAGCGCAGCGACGATAGAGAAAATCTAGGGCGTAATTCCGCAAGTTATAGTATTCCGGGTCTTCCATGATGCGACGACGATTGCGGGGACGGGCAAAAGGAATATTGAGGACTTCACCAATCTTGGCAGCAGGGCCGTTAGTCATCATTACTAGCCTGTCTGCTAAAAACAACGCTTCGTCAATGTCATGAGTAATCATCAGGACTGTGACTTGATGTTCACGCCAGATTTGCAGTAGTTCTTCTTGCAATTCTTCTCTGGTGATCGCATCTAAAGCCCCAAAGGGTTCGTCCAAAATCAAAACTTGGGGACGGATAGAAAGGGCGCGGGCGATCGCAACTCGCTGCTTCATTCCACCAGAAATTTGACTGGGTTTCTTATCAGCAGCCTCTGTCAATCCCACCATCGCCAAATGTTCTTTGACAATCGCTCGTTTTTCTGCCTGTGTTTTACGAGGAAATACTGTATCTACAGCTAAATATATGTTCTCAAAAACACTCAACCAAGGTAGTAGACAGTAATTCTGAAATACCATCATTCTGTCTGGGCCTGGTTCAGTAATCGCTTGGTTTTGTAGTAGAACTACACCATCAGTGGGTGTATTAAAACCAGAAACCATATTCAGCAGTGTTGACTTACCACAGCCAGAGTGACCGATAATACAAACAAATTCACCTTCACGAACTTTGAGATTAACTCCATCTAATACGGTGTAAGGCCCATCAGCAGTTGGATAAATTTTGTTTACATCTTCAATGACAAGAAAGTTTTCTGCTTTTTGAGTTTGCAGTTGATTGATTTGAACTTCGCTGCTATTTCCGTTTAGTGTTCGCATGATGACTATTGTTTGTTGGTTGGTTTAATCAACTAATGACGAATGACGAATGACAAATGACAAATGACTAAATAAATACTTCCTCAATACGGATCTGACGTTTAATTTCCATGCTTTCGAGGTACTCAATCGGCTTTGAAGGGTTAAAAAGTTTACCATCAAATAAATGGATGGGGTCGTCTTCTCCGATATCGAGTAAACCTAAGTCACGGGCTGCTGCACCGAATATATCTGTACGACAAACTCGTTCAATCACTTCTACCCAGTTTTTGGGAAAAGGTACTAAACCCCAACGTGCCATTTGAGTAACCATCCACAACAATTCGGTGCGGTTGGGATAGTTGGTTTGATTGAGATAAAACTGGTTGTATCCTGTTAATTCTTGGGGTTGTGTACCATCACCGCGATCGTAAGGATCGATAAAACCAGGACGGACGTGGACAGGATCAATATCAAGGTACTGAGGACGACAAATTAATGCCAAAATCTCTTCACGATTGCGGAAATCATCGCAGTATTTGCAGGCTTCTAACAGTGCTTTGACCAAAGCCAGGTAAGTTTCTGGGTACTTCTGCGCCCAATCTTCCCGTACTCCTAGCACTTTTTTCGGCTGTCCTGACCAAATTTCGAGAGCTGTAGCAGCAACAAAACCCACATCTTCATGTACAGCCAGATGATTCCAAGGTTCTCCAGCACAGTAGCCGTCAATTTTTCCGGCTTTGAGTTGGGAAACCATTTGCATTGGTGGTATGACTGTGAGGCTGACGTCTCTGTCAGGATCTATACCACCAGCCGCTAGCCAGTAACGCAGAACCAAGTTCTGCATTGAGGTTGGATGCACAATTCCCAAAGTGAGAATATGGTCGGGAGAGGCGTTAATTGCATTTTTTAAGTCAGCTAGAGTTCTGACACCTTCGCTGTACAATCTTTTGCTTAAGGTGATGGCGTTAGCATTGCGGGAGAGATTTAGGGCGTTGACTACGGGAATTGGTGTTTTCCCACCGGCGCCCAAAGTGAGAGCGAGGGGCATTCCAGCGACCATCTGAGCGGCGTCAAATCTCCCAGTTGCAACACCTGCGGCTATTTCTTGCCAATCTGCTCCACGGTTGAGAGTAATTTCTTCTAATCCGTAATCAGCAAAAAAGCCTTTTTCTTTTGCCACGATTAAAGGTGCAGCATCAGTTAAAGGCAGAAATCCAATCTCTAAATTGACTTTTTCTAAACCATTGCGGGAAATGATTACTGGTGCTTCAACCTTAGCCTTGCGTTTCTTGGCTTGTTTTTGTTGGTTGAGGAAGTAAATCATCTCGTTTCGCAGATTGTAGTAGCTAGGATGATTGACTACTTCCAAGCGCTGACGGGGACGGGGAATAGGCACTTCTAGGATTTGTCCAATGTGTGCTTCTGGGCCGTTGGTGAGCATGACAACGCGATCGCTCAATAATAATGCTTCATCGACGTCGTGTGTCACCATCACACAGGTAACGTTATGCTCATTACAAATTTTCATCAATTGCTCTTGCAAACCACCCCGTGTGAGTGCATCCAACGCCCCAAAGGGTTCATCTAGCAGTAACAACTTCGGACGGATCGCCAAAGCACGAGCGATCGCAACTCGCTGTTTCATCCCTCCCGATAATTCACTCGGACGTTTTTTCGCCGCCGGACGCAACCCTACCATATCGATGTGCTGATCGACGATGGAAGTGCGATCGCCTCTAGACTTATTTTGATAGACTTCATCGACTGCCAAGGCGATATTTTCCCGCACTGTCAACCAAGGTAGGAGTGAATAATTTTGGAATACCACCATCCGGTCTGGGCCTGGATCTTTCACCTCCCGTCCTTCCAAAGTCACACCACCGACACTAGCTCTATCTAAACCTGCAATGATATTAAGTAAGGTGGACTTACCACAACCAGAATGTCCAATTAGAGAAATAAACTCTCCTTGTCGGATTTTGAGGTCAATATTTTTTAAAGCGATATACTGACCACCATTTGGTAGGCTAAATACACGATCAACGTGGTCAATTTCTACAAAAGTAGTCATTGGTCATTTGTCCTTTGTCGTTGGTCATTTGTCATTTGTCATTGGTCCTTTGTTTTTATTAATGACTAATGACTATTTCTGCTCTTCTGGTACGACTTTGCTGGCGATAAATCCTACTAATCTATCGAGCATTAAACCAACCAAACCAACATAAACTAAAGCCAAAATAATTTCACTTAAATTTGTTTCCGTCGTTGTGTTGTAGGCATCCCAAATAAAAGAACCAATCCCGACACCACCGACTAACATTTCTGCTGCCACAATTGCTAGCCAAGATAAACCAATACCTATTCTCAAGCCTGTAAATATATAAGGAACAGTGGCAGGAAAGACTATTTTCACGAAATACTTTGGCCCTTTGAGCTTTAAAACTCTAGCAACATTAATATAGTCTTGAGGAATTTGTTGTACACCTACAGTAGTGTTAATCAAAATTGGCCAAATAGACGTGATGAAAATCACAAAAATTGCTGAAGGGTTAGCCTGTTGAAATGCTGCCAAAGAAATTGGTAGCCATGCCAATGGAGGTACTGTACGTAATACTTGAAAAATTGGATCTACGGCTGTATGGAGTAATTTATTAACTCCAATTAAGATTCCTAATACAATTCCCACGATTGCTGCTAAAGAAAAACCTAAACCAACTCTTCCCAAACTATTTAGTATTTGCCAGCCTAAACCTTTATCACTTTCACCATTATCAAAAAAGGGATGAATAATAAAAGGGTCCCAAGTTTCCGCAAAAGTTTCTATTGGTCCAGGTAATTTAAAATTAGGGTTTAAACAAAGTATTTGCCAAACAACTAGAAAAATAGCTAAAGCTACGATTGGTGGCACAACTTTTTTAACAATAATTTTAGAAATGTTCTTGCGGGGATTTTTTTTGATAGTACGACTGCCAAGGGTAGCTGCCATTTTTGGTTTCTCCAAGTTGTGTCCAGTTGACTAAAGAAAGGGTGTAACGGTATGAGGGTGCATTCAACTTGGTGTCTTAGTGTCTTGGTGTTTCAAAGATTGTCTTTTTCACCACCCTTCGGGTTCGCCACCTTGCCATCGTGACGGGAACCGCCAAGACGGCAAGTGGACTCACCAAGACACTAAGACACTAAGAAAACTTCATGAGCCAACGATTAGACTTTCTTGATTTTTAAAGCCTGTAAATATGCTTCGGGTTTTTCGGGATCGAACTTGACACCATCAAAGAAAGTCTCAACTCCACGAGAAACGTTAGTTGGAATTTCGGAATCAGCTACACCAATAGCTTTAGCGGCTTTCTTCCACAAATCTTCTTTGTTGACCTGGTCTACAATTTCTTTAACTTTGGTATCTTTTGGCAAATAGCCCCAGCGAATTTCTTCTGTTAAGAACCAAATATCATGACTCTTGTAAGGATAGGAAGCATTATCAGCCCAGAATTTCATCCGGTGTGAGAAATTTTGTTGGGTGCGTCCATCACCGTAGTCAATATTGCCTTTAGATCGTTCGAGAATATCTGCTACAGCGACGTTAAAATATTTGCGATCAGAGCAGATTTTGCACATTTCTTCTTTATTTTCGGCGCGATCGCACCACTGTTGGGCTTCTATAATCGCCATCAATAATGCTTGCGTAGCATTGGGATTTTTATCAACCCAATCTTTTCGCATTGCAAAAGCTTTTTCTGGATGATCTTTCCACAATTCGCCGGTAACAAGGGCTGTGTAACCCAACTTTTGACTCACCAATTGGGCGTTCCAAGGTTCTCCTACACAGAAAGCATCAATAGTACCAACTTTCATATTTGCCACCATTTGTGGTGGTGGTACGGGTTCCAAAGCTACATCTTGATCTGGATTGATTCCATTTGCTGCTAGCCAGTAGCGCATCCACAAATCATGAGTACCACCAGGAAAAGTCATCGCAACTTTCATGGTTTGTTTGTTGGCTTTGGCTTGATTAGCGGTTTCTTTAAGTGCTTTGGTTTGTAAACCAATTTTCAAATCTTTGAATTTATTAGCAACGGATATAGCCTGACCGTTAGTATTTAATCGTGCCAATGTATACATCGGTACTTTATCGTTGATGGTCATCAGATAGGGCATGGGGCTGAGAATGTGGGCGCCATCAATACCACCACCAGCCGAACCGATTTTCAAGTTATCACGGGTGACAGGCCAAGATTTTTGCTTCACCACCTCGACATCGGTCATACCATACTTGGCAAAGAAACCTTTTTCCTTGGCGATAATCAGAGGAGCAGAGTCTGTTAATGGTATAAATCCTAGCTTTGCTTTAGTTGTTTCTACTTTGATAGCACTAGCTGCTGTAGAGACATTAGCTGCTGGGGTTGCGCTTGGTTTATCGCCACCTGTTGTTGCTGACTGAGAACCACCAGAGGAGCAACCATGAACTAGGATAGAAGCCGCCGCCGCAGTACTTGCGGTGAAAATAAATTTTCTTCTAGAGAGATTGGTCATTTGTTATTTGTCCTTTGTCCTCTGTCCTTTTAATGAATTACTAATGCTTCTTGCTTGGGTTTAGCTGCGAAATGTTGAATCAATAATTGTTGCAATACTGGCTGCAAGTCTTCACAGGGGACGCCTTTTTGGATGCAGGTTCCCAACTGTGCGTGTTTACCAACTTTACCGCCCATATAGATATCAACACCTTCCACAGCTTTGCCGTTTTTACGGGCTTTGGTTCCCATCAAGCCGATATCTGCAACTTGGGGTTGTCCACAGGAGTTAGGACAACCAGTCCAATGAATTCGCACTGGACGAGTTAGTTCTAAATCTGCTTCTAAAGCTTTAATTACTGCTTGGGCGCGATTTTTGGTTTCAATCAGGGCAAAGTTGCAAAATTGAGAGCCAGTACAAGAAACGAGCGATCGCGTTAATGGTTTGGGATCAATACTAAATTTTTCTAGCAGTGGTTCTGCTAAAAATAATACCAAACGTGAATCAGGAATATTGGGGATAATCACGTTTTGCTCTAATGTTAATCGGATTTCCCCACTTCCGTACACATCAGCAAGACGTGCAATTTCAAACATGTCCTGGGCTGTCATCCGACCGACAGGAATATGTAACCCTACATAGTTTAATTCAGGTTGCTTTTGTTTGTATACACCAATATGATCACGTTTTTCCCAATCAATTTCGTCTTTAGGTGCTGCTGGTAAAAACGGCTTACCCAAACGCTGTTCGACTTCTGAACGGAATTTCTCTAAACTCCATTCATCAATTAACCACATCAGCCGAGATTTCAGACGGTTGGCACGTGAGCCATGATCACGGAATACTTCTAAGACTGCTCTACATACAGCAACTACATCTGTTGGTGACACCCAAGCATCGAGGGGAATAGCTGCTTCACAGCGTTTAGCAGAGAAAAATCCACCAACGAGGATATTAAAGCCGAAGATCGGGGATTGGGAATCGGGAATTGGGGATCGGGAAGATTCTTGCCCAATTCCCAATCCCTGATCCCTGATCCCCGTTCGCGTAGCGTCTCCTCTGGAGAATCCCTGATCCCCGATCCCTGATCCCCAATCCCCGATCCCTTCCCTAAACGCAGGTACAAAAGCTAAATCATTAATCTCAGCATGAACCGAATTATCCCGTCCGCCAGTGATGGCAATATTAAACTTCCGTGGTAAATTAGTAAACTCTGGGTTGCCTTCTCCTTTGTTGGTAAGCATGTCTTGAATTTGCTGTACCAAATCGCGTGTGTCGAATAACTCATCCGCATCTAATCCAGCCACGGGATCACCGGTGATGTTACGAACGTTGTCCATTCCTGATTGCACACTGGTTAAGCCGACTGTATGAAATTTATTAAAAATTTCTGGTAAATCCTCAATCCGAATGCCCCGTAGTTGTATATTTTGTCTAGTAGTAATGTCAGCACTGCCGTCATCACCATAACGCTGTACAACTTCTGCTAACACTCGCATTTGAGCAGCCGTGAGAATGCCATTTGGCATCCGCATCCGCATCATAAATTTACCTGGAGTGACTGGGCGAAAAAACACACCCACCCACTTGAGGCGATGATCGCGATCAGTTTCGTCCATCGCCTCCCACCCGATAGAGGCAAATTTTTCGATCTCTGACTTGACAGCGAGTCCATCTTTTTCTGCCTTAAATTTCTCGAATCGATTGAGGGTAGTTGTGGTGGTAGTTGCTGCTTCTGTCATGATTAGTTGTTAATCACTAGTCTGTGGATATTGGGCATTGGGCATCGGTCATTGGGTATCAGGAATTGCCCTTACACTAATGACAAAGGACAAATGACAAATAACTAAGATATGTGGTTAGTTGGTCAATTCTTTTTGAGTACTGAATCGCAATTTTGATTCACATGTACTTAGGTTAAAGTTGTAAAAACATAAAAATCGTATACATTGTTACGAAATATTTGCAAGTATGTACAAAATGTATTAAAAACATGCATTTAGTGCATGAAATGTCACCAAAAATAGCCGTAAAGCTTTTAGATACAAGCGATCGCCAGTATTTTTTTGTTAGTGGTTAATTGGTTAGTGCAGCCCTGACTTGCAGTCTGCGCGGATTTTAAACATTTGGGATGCTCTCTCCTTTTTCTTTTACTGTTCACTGATAACTGATAACTGGTAACTGATTCAAGGCGTACTTAGGCTAAATAAAGATTTAAAAAATGAGAGAGAATCAACAAGAACAACTGGAATTAGCACTCTCTGCTTTGCTAATGGGAGATTTTCAGCAACGCTGGGAGATCACCAAGGTATTTAAAAATTTGGGAGCGATCGCGATTCCTCAATTGATAGAGATATTGACAGATGATGAACTCGAAGAAGAATTGCGCTGGTATGCAGCACGAATTTTGGGAGAATTTCAGCATCCAGATGCAATTTCTGCCCTGATAGAATTACTGAAAACCGAAGCAGATGAAGAACTCACAACAATAGCAGTATCAGCACTCGGACAAATGGGTACGCTTGCGATTGCTGCTTTAAGTGAACTTTTGACAGATGATGAAACGCGCTTGTTAGCAGTGCGATCGCTTTCTCTGATTCGCCATCAAGAAGTGATTACACCACTGTTAACTGTAGTAGACGATCCACTTATAGCCGTTCGTGCTACTGCGATTGAAGCCCTGAGCAGCTTTCATGATCAACGTATACCATCAGTACTTCTACAAGCGTTAGATGATATAGCTGCCCCGGTTCGACGAGAAGCTATATTAGGTTTGAGCTTCCGCCCAGAATTACGCGACACATTAGATTTAGTCACAAAATTGCAACCTAGACTCTATGACTTTAATCTGGAAGTCTGTTGTACGGCCGCAGTTGCTTTGTCGCGTATGGATGGTGACAATGCAGCTCAATATTTATTTCAAGTACTGGTGTCACCTCACACACCAGTAAAATTGCAAATCGAAACGATCCATGCTTTAAGCTGGATAGAAACACCTTCTAGCTTGGAATATCTTGGCACAGCGCTGAACCAATTAGAATCAGTGGCATTGTGTCAAGAAATCGTAACAGTTCTGGGAAGAATCAAACAACCACAGTTAACCCCAATAGCAACAGAAATATTATTGGCAATGCTGCGAAAACAGCACCCAGCACTGGAAAATGTAGTAATTAAAGGAGAAATAGCATTATCTTTGGGGCAATTAGGCAGAATAGAAGCTAAAAAAGCTGTCATTGCTCTTGCAGAAGATACTGATGAACGAGTCAGACTACATGCGATCGCAGCGCTGAGGAATCTGGATCTCAAGAGAGAGTCAGGAGTGTGAGGAGTAGGGGACAAGGAGGACAAGGGGAGCCACTGCGTTGCGGAGCCAGTACGTTGCGGGGGTTTCCCCCGTTGTAGTACCTGGCGTCGGGTCCCCCGCGTTGTAGCACGTGGCGTGAACAAGGGGGAATACTTAATTGTCATTTCGATTACTAATACAAAATATAGATGTAACAAAGTCTACTAAAATGTTGCTACAAATACGTTAAGTTAGTTCCACCCATAAATGTAATTCAGGCTACATCCACATGCGACTAGAGCAGTTGCAAGCCTTTCTAGCGATCACGGACACTGGTAGCTTTCAAGGGGCAGCAAGAAAATGTAGTGTTACCCAATCGACTATCAGTCGCCAAATCCAGGCACTGGAAGCAGATTTGGGTTTGGAATTATTTCATAGAACAGGCCAAGCAAAGCTAACTGTGGCTGGTGAACGCTTGCTACCGCGTGCGCGTAAAATTTGCCAAGAGTGGCAAACAGCAACCAATGAGATAGCAGATTTAGTAGCAGGAAAGCAGCCTGAGTTGTGTATAGCAGTAATTCACTCACTGTGTGCTTATTACTTGCCACCAGTATTGCAACAATTTTGTCACGATTATCCCAACGTGCAACTGCGGGTGACATCCTTGGGTAGCGATCGCGCTTTAAAAGTCCTCAAAGATGGGCTAGTAGATATGGCGATTGTGATGAATAATCGCTTTTTAATTGCAGGTAAAGAAATGGTGGTAGAAGTTTTATACGATGAAGCAATAGAAGTCCTGATCGCGGCCAATCATCCACTAGCCCAGTATGAACGCATTCCTTGGTCAGAGTTAATTCGTTATCCACAGGTAGTTTTCAAAGATGGTTATGGAATGCAACGTCTTGTTCAAGATCGGTTTGAACGACTGCAAGCTACACTGCGGGCGGTTTTAGAAGTCAACACTTTAGACGCTTTCCGGGGAGTAGTGCGTCAGGGAGAATTAATCGCTTTGCTGCCTAATTCAGCATTGGTAGAAGCACGTAAAGACCCCACCTTAGCCGTTCGTCCCTTGGCTAGTAATGGTTCTGCTGACAACTCCAATCTGACTCGCCGAGTGGTGATGGTGACAACCCAAGATCGTTTGCAAATTCCTCCTATCCTACATTTTTGGCAGTTAGTGAAGGACAATGTACCACCACAAGTTCCTTTAGAGAAATCGGCTTGTTAAGTACAATTAGTTCAAAGTCCAGAGTCAAGAGTCAAAAGCCAAAATCTTGACACTTGACACTTGACATTTGACACTTGACTACTATGAGCAATACATTTCGGGATTTACTGAAAAAGGTAGGTAGTGGTAATCATACGGGAGAAAATTTGACTCGTGAGGAAGCTGCTACTGCGACTAGGATGATGCTGTTGGGTGAAGCGACACCAGCCCAAATAGGGGCTTTTTTGATTGCCCATCGAATTAAACGTCCGACTGGAGAGGAATTAGCAGGGATGTTAGATGCCTATGATCAACTAGGGCCAAAGCTAGCATCCATATCTTCATCTTCTGTACAAGCAGTTATGGTTTTGGGTATACCCTATGATGGCAGAACCCGCACAGCACCCATTAGCCCAATCACAGCGTTGTTATTAGCTGCTGCTGGACAACCAGTGGTGATACATGGGGGCGATCGCTTACCAACTAAATATGGTTTACCTTTGGTAGAAATTTGGCAGGGTTTGGGGGTAGATTGGACTGGGCTAACCTTGGAAAAAACTCAACAGGTGCTTGAGGAGACGGGTATTGGCTTTGTTTACCAACCTCAGCATTTTCCATTAACGCAAAGTATTTGGGAGTACCGTGATCAAATAGGTAAACGTCCGCCCTTTGCCACTATGGAATTAATTTGGTGTCCTTATGCTGGCAATGCTCACATTGTGTCGGGGTTTGTTCACCCTCCTACAGAAGCGATGTTTCAAGATGCTTTAACTCGGCGAGGAGTAACTAATTTTACAACGATAAAAGGATTAGAAGGTAGTTGTGATTTACCACGCGATCGCACCGCGATTATTGGTTTATTAACACCTACAACCAGCAATCAAATAGAAAGATTGCATTTAGCTCCCCGTGATTACGGCTTTACTACCAAAAATGTACCCTTGGGTACTACTGAAGAACTAGTAGCAGATATGCAAGGTGTATTGAAAGGTATATCTTGTGAACTCATGGAAACAGCTTTATGGAACGGTGGGTTTTACCTGTGGCGTTCTGGTATTTGTTCAGATATGCAATCGGGTATTGCCAAAGCAAAAGAATTACTGACAACTGGCGCAGTAGCAGCAAAACTTCAAGAAGTTACTCAAAGCATTGATAAACTGAAGTCCACAGTCCATAATTCAATGCTACTAACCATTGACCGAATAAGGCAAAAGTGAAAAGTTAAAAGTTAAAAGCCAAAAAAAAGAAAAATGGTCAGTCCCCCTAAATTTATTTATAAGGATTATCTTTTTACTTTTTACTTTTTACTTGACTATTGACCAACATCCAAAATTAACCCTTCACGGGCTATTAGGGCTTCTGGAAAAGCAGATGCAATTTCTATTTGCATCTGATCAAGCCAATCGTCAGAATCGTCTGGGTGATGGAGAGAAAAGACAATTTGCTTAATGTTATGTATACCAGCCAAATCCACAGCTGTTCGCCAATGTAAATTACCAGAGTCAGTTTTGTGGAAGCTCAAAGGAGTGCTGATATTAGTAATCAGCAAATCAACATCTTGAACTAGCTGAATGATGTTTTCTTGCTCAGTAGGGTCAACTTCCTTAGGTAAATCAGTTACATAGGCAACACTATAATTCTGCCAACTGATTTTATAACCTATAGACTTTTGGATTTTATTTATTAGCGCGGTTGTAATCGTGATCTCATCTAGCTTGACTATCTTACCCGGATGAAAATTGTGAAACTGCAACTCAGATTGCATCATTTGTAAAGGGTAAGGAAAGTGTGGTAGCAGCATCTGATCATATAAACATTGCTTGATTGAAGCTCCATTTGAGGCTGCTGTTCCATAGATGTGGAAACTATTTTCAGAAATAAATGCTGGCGCAAAAAATGGAAATCCTTGAATCCTATTTGATTGGGAGTTAGTAAAAAATAAATGAGCTTCTAGTGGCTGTTGTTGTTTTAGCCAACTTTTACCGACTATACGTAAACCAGTTCCTCCATCAAAAACGAGGTGTTTGCTGGCTAACTGCATTTCTACACAGGCGGTATTACCGCCATAACGACTTGTATTGCTACCTGGGGTGGGAATTAAATCCCGTACACCCCAAAATTGCACTACGAATTTTCCCCGGTGGTTCGAGGGCTGAGTAGCTTGCTTCTGAGTTACGTATATCTGGGGTGACGACTGCTCAAAATTTGACATTTTTTTTGCTATTAGGTCTTACTGAGCAGGTCATCGTAGTAGCGAATTTCCAAAACACAATTTTTTTCGTCCACAATGACAACAGTTGGAGAGTAACTTTTTAACTCTTCTGTAGTAAACTGCCCGTAAGCCATTATAATCAAGCGATCGCCTATCATGCCTAGACGTGCTGCTGCACCATTTAGTTCAATCGCCCCAGAATTTTCTGGAGCCGGGATCGCATAAGTAATGAAGCGTTCACCGTTGGCATTGTTTACTACTTGTACCTGCTCATAAGGTAAGATACCAGCTTTCTCCATCAACATGCGATCTATAGTGATACTACCTACATAGTTGAGATTAGCTGCTGTAATTGTACAGTTGTGAATTTTTGCTAAAAGAAGTGTGCGTTGCATTGATTGTAGGGGGTTGGGAATTGGGGATTGAGAAAGGGGGACAAGGGAGACAAGGGGAGCCACTGCGTTGCGGAGCCAGTACGTTGCGGGGGTTTCCCCCGTTGTAGTACCTGGCGTCGGGTTCCCCGCGTTGTAGCACGTGGCGTGGACAAGGGGGACAACTTCTCAGTTATCAGTTATCAGTTATCAGTGATCAAATTAAACTGGTAACTGTTAACTGTTAACTGATTCATGCCCAATCCCCGTACTCTACAAGAAGCCGCTTACGCGTCTACGCGAAGCGTCTCCTCTGGAGAATCCCTGATCCCCTATTCTCTCTAACCTTTACCAGCTTGAATGCATTTTTCCACTAAAGGCATAACTTTATCAACATCATGCCAACCAAGAATTTCTGTCACTTTCTTTTCAAGATTTTTATATGTGCGGAAAAACTCTGCTATTTCCTCTAACCGATGTGGGGCTATGTCTTTGATTGATTTGACGTTAGTATAGCGAGGATCTTTGTCAGGTACACAAAGGATTTTTTCGTCGCGATCGCCACCGTCTATCATTTCCAACATACCAATAGGCCGTGCGGCAATTACACACCCTGGAAAAGTAGGTTCGTCCATGATCACCATGCCATCAAGTGGATCGCCATCATCAGCTAAAGTGTTGGGAACAAAGCCATAGTCATATGGATACTGCACTGATGCGTAAAGTACCCTATCTAAAGCAAAAGCCTGTAGCTCTTTGTCATATTCGTATTTATTTTTACTTCCACCTGTAATTTCAATCAGAACGTTAATTAGACCTGGTTTGGGTTGAGGGGGAATAAGGGATAAGTCCACAACAAAACTCCTGAGATAATAGTAATACACGGGTCAAGCCTTGATTGGCTCCCCGTGTAGAATTTTAGGGCCAAGAGGGACATATCCCAATAGGGAAACATGAGCAAACTTTCAAACGGAACAGGGAACAAGATTTTTTCTATTCCCTGTCCTCTATTTCCTGTTCCCTAAGCCATAGGCGCAGCTTTCCTATAGGGTAACTGTTTGTTGAATGAGCCTTGAGTGAGTGACTTCATGAAGCAACAGCAGAAAGAGTTAAATCTTTTACCAATAACTTAGAGGATGAAATATGCTTTTCCCAGTTCAGCACAGGCATTTCTTGCCAGCAATGACGGCAAAACCAGTATATTTCAGATCCGCGTATATGTAACAAAAGAGGGCTGGAACAGCAAGGACAGTAATTCATAGTTTTTTGAAAAAATTTAGCTTAAATTGTGTTGATTACAAAAAAACAAACTTTTGATTAAGTAAATTGGTGTGAATAAAGGTATATTAGTGAACTCTTGTGCAATACAGGGGATTCTAAAGTATTTGGTATAACTAAAAACTGTTGGGGAAAAATGATAAATTATTCATATTTATTCACACAAGGCAATTTATTGCTATCCACTTACTTAATATCTTGAAAAACACAAAATCATTTGTTTATTTCTCTATAATCATTACCTATTGTAAGAATTAGGTGACTAATATTTAAAATATTTATAAATTATGTGATTTATCTCAAAATTAGAGTGAGTATCTATTTTGGTAAATGTAAAAATAAATAAAATTTGGCTATCTACTATAGAACTCGTATTTGATTTTTGTTGGCGTAGCCTGAACTCTGCGCTTAAAAGCTCAGTAAACTTCTACCTCCCTTATTTCCTGTTCTCTGTTGAGAGTTCCCTGTCAAGAGTCTTTACCAGTAAGTTCATGAATCAAATCGGATTCCTATATTTGTTTTCATGATTTATTCTTCACAAGATCCTCAAATTAATTTTATATGGTTATAAATGTAAGAAGTAAAAATTGCAACGTTCATTGGAATAAGTATAAATAAGGCTGATAAACCACGTCTACTTTGAGAACTGTAGTTTTGTAGGTTGGGTGTAGCGACAGCGAAACCCAACATTATAGTCTGGTTAATGTTGGGTTACACTCCGTTCCACCCAACCTACATAATGTCCTTTTTGAAAAACTCCTCTT
>NZ_JBHFLM010000068.1:0-22767 GCF_041928655.1 Pelatocladus sp. BLCC-F211
GGCGTTTTACCAATTGAGGTTGTTTGTTGAGTACAAAGCGTCGATTGCTGGTGTACCAGTGGTGTTTGTCCCACCCGCATATACCAGTCAGACTTGCTCTAGGTGTGGACATGTTCACCCCATTAAAGGCAAATCTTATCGTTCTGGTAAATCGTTTAAGTGTGGACATTGTGGTTTTGAGCATGACGCTGATATTAATGCTGCTTTAAATATCGCAGCTTTGGGGTTGTCCGTAATCCAGCCCAAAAGTCCGGGGATTAGTTGTCAGTTGAAAGGACAGTTAAATCTGTTTCCCACTAACTACTTTGATCTGGGCTGAAGCCCATCGGCTTTTAGCCGTGGGTTGCTTACACTACTAAATTCTCTGATTTTAGATTTCTCGCCCTGGATTCAACTTAAAATCTAGACTCTCCCACCCAAACCGACAATGACAGAGCTTACTCCTAATTCTAGTTTTAGTTTGACACTCCGCCTGGAGATTCCCAACCGGATTGGAATGTTAGCTAGTGTTACTCAGGCGATCGCCACCACTGGTGGTAATCTTGGTCAAATTGATTTAATCGAACAAACTAGAGCTGTTTCTATTCGCGATCTCACCGTTGATGCTGCTAGCACGGAACACGCCGAAGCAATTGTGCAAGCAGTCAAGGTTTTACCAGATATTAAATTACTGAATGTTTATGACCGCACTTTTAATCTACATCGGGGCGGCAAAATTAGTATTACCAGTAGAATTAGTCTCAAAAGCGTTTCTGACTTAGCAATGGCGTACACGCCGGGAGTTGGACGTATTTGTACAGCGATCGCTCAAAACCCAGAAGAAGTTTACAAATTAACTATTAAACAAAATACCGTAGCAATTGTTACCGATGGCAGCGCTGTTCTGGGTCTAGGAAATCTAGGTCCAGGGGCTGCTTTACCAGTCATGGAAGGCAAAGCAATGCTATTCAAAGAATTTGCTGGCATCGATGCTTTCCCTATCTGTTTGGCTACCCAAGATACAGATGAAATTGTCCGTACCGTGAAAAATATTGCGCCTGTATTTGGTGGTGTCAATTTAGAAGATATTGCTGCACCTCGTTGTTTTGAAATTGAACAAAGACTGCGGCGAGAGTTGGATATTCCTGTTTTTCACGACGATCAACATGGTACAGCGATCGTCACCTTGGCAGCACTGTTTAATTCTCTCAAGTTAGTGCATAAGTCAATCGAGCAAATTCGCATTGTGATTAACGGTGCTGGTGCAGCCGGAATTGCGATCGCTCGTTTATTGCAAAAAGCCGGGGCTGATAAAATTTGGATGTGTGACTCTAAAGGAATTCTTTCCACCAGCCGCACCGATTTAACACAAGAAAAGCAGGAATTTGCTGTCAAAGCACAGGGTACTCTGGCGGGTGCAATGCAAGCAGCAGATGTATTTATTGGTGTGAGCGCACCGGGAGTAGTGACACCGGAAATGGTGCGTTCGATGGCGAAAGATCCGATTGTGTTTGCTATGGCAAATCCCATTCCCGAAATTCAGCCAGAATTAGTTAGTAATGAAGTGGCTGTTATGGCTACCGGGCGTAGTGACTACCCCAATCAAATCAATAATGTTTTGGCTTTTCCGGGAGTATTTCGCGGTGCATTAGATTGTCGAGCCGAAACGATCACCACTTCCATGTATTTAGAAGCAGCATTTGCGATCGCTTCTTTAGTTAAAGCATCAGATTTGGACAAGGAACATATCATTCCTTCTGTATTTGATGAGCGCGTCGCCACTACTGTTGCAGCTGCGGTGCAACGTGCTGCACGCCAGGACGGTATCGCTCGCAATTAACTAATTTCGCGTAATTCCCCACGGCTCTATAGCCTGGGGATGGATAGCGAGGCAATGACGAAACCATTTCCGACCAATGCCGACACGAGTCACGATAGAGATGGTAATGCAGCGATGAATATTAGAGCAGAAGGTATCAGAATGCTGTCCTCCTCTGGGACGGGGGAGGCTAACGCCAACGGAGAGGATGTAAGACCAATTCCCGGACGCAAATCCAAGATGAGGCAATCTTCTGTGATGTTGGAAGCCCCACCCTCTAGCTCTGCGCTTAGTGGGGTAGTTCACTAATTATACTTCCCACAGTCATTGTACCCCACCCCCAACCCCGCGGTTTTAGCGTTAGACAAAACCGGGGTGGGGTTCTTTGGGAAATAAGTAATCAAGCGAACCTGATATCACCGTGTCCCCGCGTCTTCCTCATCCCGTTACTTATAAACTGCTACCGAATCTTGCGCCTCGCGGTACAATCCCTTGGCAATACGGAACATTTCTTGACCTGTGTGCAAATAACTCTCGTCGTAATTCAAGGGAAAATATTCCAATTCATCTAGCCCATCACTAATTTGATTGAGGCAGTAATAAAGATGAGCCGCTACTCTTGCTAAACTAGGGGGATTAGGTAGGGAACGGAAAGAAATTTGTGCCTGTTTCAGGTCTTCTCGACAATTTTCTAAGTATTCCTGAAAATCTTCTAAAAGCTCATCATCAAAAGGGTCAGCTGATAATTTTTCAATTTGTGTTTTCAAAGAATAAAGAATGACATACGCTAGGCGACTACTCGGTTGATAAACCTGACGCAGCCATTCTTCAATCTGATCATCAATGTCTCTTCCAGTTTGTCTTTTGGTTTGATATTGTTGCCCAGTAGCAGTACTACGCTGTTGTCTGCTACTGGGTTGCTGTTTCAGTTTGTGATAAATTCGTCGATCATAACTTTGGCGATTGTCAGCATCACCCAAGACTTCATATGCTGCATTAATACGGATGATTTGCTCGTTATCCGTCGTTTCTTGATTACTATCAGGATGATATTGTTTGACCAAGCGGCGGTAGGCTTGCTTAATCTCTGCTTGGCTAGCGTTAGGACTTACTTTAAGAGTTTCGTAGTGGTTATTATTTACCATTGTAGAGAACATCCTGAAAGCCCCGTCACTACATAGCGCGGGGATGAAAGGTAGGTGAAAACTTGAGCTTACCTGCCTTCAAGATTTTAACAGTTTCGCCAAGTTCTCATTTAACTGTTGCCGACTCTGGCTTCTACCAAGTCTTGAAACAATGGTGTACTTAGATACCTTTCCCCAAAACTGGGCTGAATCATCACAATTAAGCGTCCCTCGTTTTCTGGACGCTGGGCGACACGAATTGCAGCACACAAAGCCGCACCACTAGAAATGCCAGAGAGTAACCCTTCTTCTCTAGCTAAACGCCGTCCATAGGCGATCGCTTCGTCATCACTGACAGTAATAATTTCGTCAATTAAATTTACCTTTAGTACTTGAGGAACAAATCCTGCACCAATTCCCTGGATTTTGTGCGCTCCGGGTTTTCCTCCTGATAAAACTGGACTGTTGCTAGGTTCAACTGCGATCGCTTGCAAGCTTGGTTTGCGCGCTTTTATCACCTCTGCTACACCCGTAATCGTACCACCAGTACCGATTCCGGCTATAACTATGTCTACTTTCCCTTCAGTATCTTCCCAAATTTCTTCTGCTGTTGTTGCTCGGTGAATTTGCGGATTTGCAGGGTTACGAAATTGCTGCAACATGTACGCATTGGGCAGCTTATCAACAATCTCTTGTGCTTGCCGAATCGCGCCACTCATACCTTCAATTCCTGGTGTGAGTTCAAGTTCTGCACCGTAAGCCCGCAACATCGCCCGTCGTTCAGCACTCATTGTTTCTGGCATTGTTAAAATCAATCGATAACCTTTAGCTGCTGCTACCATTGCTAAAGCTATCCCCGTATTGCCAGAAGTGGGTTCTACTAATACAGTCTTACCAGGAGTAATCAATCCTTCCTCTTCAGCAGCATTAATCATGCTGATCCCAATTCGGTCTTTCACCGATGCGGCTGGATTCATACTTTCCAACTTCACAACAATCTCGGCTACACAGCCTTCTGCTTGAGGAATACGGTTGAGCTGTACTAAAGGTGTACGTCCGATGAGTTCTGTGATATTACGAGCAATTCGCATTGGTTGATTTGTCCTCGGTCATTCGATTTTAGATTTTGGATTTTGGATTGACAGATTTTTCTGGGGTTTGTACCATCAAATAATTTCTGTCTATGGTCAATTGTCATTAGTAATTAGCACAAAGTAAATGACTAATGACTAATGACAAAGGACAAATGACTAAATGTAATACATAATATTCAACTGCCGTCGTGAATCGCGTTTTTCACAGAGATCGGCAAGTGTGTATTTATGTAAAACTGAGTTTGCTGCCTGCCGCGCTTCTTGCCAAATTTCTTCTACAACAGCGCCATCTACAGTTTTGGGCTTATCTTCTTCATGGCTATGCACCTTATCTAAGCCTTCTACACATCCCAAAACTTCAAAAAGCGTGATTTTCCAAGGTTCTCGCGCCAACAAGTAACCACCTTTTGATCCTCGTTGGCTCTTGATTAGACCCCCACGCCTCAAGATAGCTAGCAATTGTTCTAGATAGCGGTCAGGTATATTTTGTTGTGCTGCAATTTGACGAATTTGCAGCGGTTCTCCACTTTGATAACGAATTGCTAATTCTAACAAAGCAAGAATTGCGTATTCTGATTTACACGATAGTTCCACAGCTAAGAATGTGAAAGAAATGATCCCTTTACTTTTTTAGTATACTCCGGTTCTCCACTGGGGTTTGTTATTTTTATAATTAAAAACATAAAAAACCCCGCTTTTGGGCGGGGAAAACATTTTTGCTGTTGTTGATTGTTTATTGATTAGTGGAAAAACCACCAATCAACTAGCAACTACTAACAAACAACTAAATTAGAATGTGAAGGTTGTTCTGAGTGTACCGATGATCGCGTCATCATTATTGCTATCTTGACCAGGAGAAGTCACCCAGATCACACCAGGAGTGATGGAGATATTGTCGCTGACTTGATATTTGTAGAAGCCTTCAAAGTGGTATGGTACATCACCATCATCCACACCTGCGACTCTATTGAGAGAATAGGGTTCAGCACCAGCCAAAATACCCAACACGTTACCTTTCTTACCAAGGTCTGGGAAGGCTACTCCTAAAGCGTAGCTCCAAGCTTCAAAGTCATCACCGGTGCCGCCACCAGTGACATCATGGTAAGAAATGAAGCCACTTACCGAGAATCTATCGCTGGGTCTAAAGGCTGCTGATAAGCCGTAGGAATTACTGGAAGATCCGTCTGTAGTACTCAAGGTATTGGCTTGAGCAGTACCTACTACAGAGCTATTTACAGAACCGGCATCAAACAAAGAACTGCCTGCACCGTGATAGCCGTGAACGTAAGTTGCGGCTAATGCCAAGCGATCGCCTAAATTAAAGTTCAGTTGTCCTAGAGCGGCATAGTTACCGTCGAATATACCTGAACCGCCAGTGGGATTACTAGCTTCAGATCCCAAGTAACCGACTGTGACTGAAGTTGGTAGAAGGAAAGTACGCTTGTTGCCAAAGCCGAAGTTTACTGCTGCACCAGCGCCACCACCAATACGGAAAATGGGGTTTTCGGAAGCAAAGGTAGACAATGCACCATTACCACCGTCATAGTCTTCAAAGTAAGGGTTAACGGTAGCAGCAACGTCACTCCAAATACCACCAGTCGCAGCAACATAAACTCTGGCATTATCACCCACTGGGAAGTAGTACGCCAACCAGTCTATATCGACGTCGTTGTTACCTGTATTACCAATGTTAAAGGTTTGCAGACCTTCAGCACCACCATTACCACCGATATCTAATCTGTCAGCATTACCAGCAGCAAGACGGGTGTGTAACAAGTCTCTACCAGTGAAACTGGTTTGCAGGTCTAAACGAACCCTATCTTGGAAGACGGTGTTGTTGTTATCGTTGTCACCAAAAGAATCAGTCAGAGCAAAGATTGCTTCACCAACTAACTTGGTTGTGGTTGAGAACTGGTTAGCTTCCAACTCAGCTGTACGTGCTTCTAATGCATCCACACGACCGCGTAGGGTTGCTAGTTCTGCGGAAAATTCTTCTTGTAAGCGCTGTAAGGTCGCCAAATCTTCTTTAGTTACCAAATCAGCTGTAGCTGTAGCGATTAATTCATTGACCCGATCCAAACAAGCGTTCAAACCTGCGGCAAATTCATAGCGGGTCATGGGACGGTTCCCGCGATAGGTGCCGTTGGGATAACCTGCAATACAGCCATAGCGCTCAACCAAGGACTGAAGTGCTTGGAATGCCCAGTCAGTTGGTTGGACGTCGGAGAACTGAGAAACCGATGTTACCTGCGATTGGGAATTAGCAACTTTTCCTTCGCTACCGTATTGGTTAACTTGGTCTAGGACGTTAACTTCTGTTTGCTGTACTTGAGCTAGCTGTGGTATCTGTGTTTGTTGTTGTACCTGAGCTAAGATATCTGACTGCTCGGTTGTTTGCGTTTGTACAACAGAAGCAGAATTATTTTGTTGTTGATTTGTAGATAAATCTGCTTTGACTACTTCAGGAGTAGCGCTGTTGGGGGCTGCGATCGCAGTTGTTGAAACCAGCAGTGCGGCTCCTAAAACTGCTGGACTTACCACTAATGATTTCCACAAGATATTAGACATTTTCCTGTTCTCCTCACACCTCGTTCTAAACATTTAATTTGCTGCAACTATTGCCAAATATGCAACTTCTCGTTGAAACCTGTGGATGAGGCATACTGCCCCAAAGACAATTTTAGTTTTTGCCAAGCTAAACAGTAAATTAAATTCTCTATAGATAACTTTATGTGATTAACCTATGCAAAAACATATCTTTATAGCTTGTCATTATAAAACATCTGAGTCAGAAGACAATACGTGAGAGTTCGCATATACAACTGTCACATTTGCCTCGCTTTTTCTGGAAATTTCAAGCATGATTTGTCATTTCTCTCATCTGAGCGATCGCCTCCTACAAAACCATACTCAGAATCTACTCGTTGTGATTTCTCATTTGCTCTACTAAGAGTTATTACTTAACTTATTTGAGAAATTTCCTTGGCTAATTCAAAATCTTTCTGCGTTAAACCACCTGCATCATGAGTCGTCAGTGTGATTCTAACTTTGTTATAGGAAATCTCTATATCTGGATGATGCCCTGCTGACTCGGCGGGTTCAACAAGTTTATTTACAAACTCCATTGCCTGTAAAAAATCTTTAAACTGACGCTGACACTGTAATTTCGACCGCTCTACTGTCCAGCCTGAGAGGTTGCTTGCCAAATCTTGAGCTTCTGCCTCTGTAAGTAATTGTGCCATATCATCATCCCAATTTGATTAGTTAGTGATATTTTGCATTTGATGAGGCTGATAACAGTAACTACTGCTTTAACTTTTGTGCTTTTACCAAGTCATAAATTTTAGTTTACTATGACTTAGCAAGATGAAAAATAGTAGGTATTAGCTAAGTTAACTGTTGACTTTTTAGTTACCTCTGCTAAAAGTTAGATGCTTTTTACTTTATTTATATGAAGTATTTAGCTTTACTTCACTCTATAACTTAAGACGCAGTTCATTGCGTACGGTTCCCATGATTTGATACACATTTATAGTTTTTTATAATTATTTTAAATTTAAGCTTAGGTAAAACTTATACTTCAATATACTTACCGTAAACTAGGAGAAGTTCTAGTTTACTCCCTGTTTACGTTAGGCTTGGGGTCGGGTAAGAAAGATTTGCTCTAGATGTCTAATGTACTCAAGATCAAACTGGCTGATCTTCTGCGACAATGTTTAGGCACTGAATCTAGATATACATAGTTATATATAAAAACTATCCGCTCTTACTTTAGATCGGGTGATCTAGGTAAGAGCGGTCTAGTTGGGTCTTCAGGTTGCAACCTAACTGCCGGATGGAACTCCAAATCAGCTTTGCTGCTTGAGGTAAACTAGTCTCTCAATTAAGACTAAAGCTGGCTTTTAGAGAACAGCCCCGGCACACAGCCGGCTTACTGCAACCTGATGACCCATGCGTTTACTACTATCTGTCATGGGCATCACCTCCTTGTTGCCTAAGCGGTCGTACTTTCAAAAAGGCAGAGCTTGTAGCTCTGGGTTGTATACAACTATATATACAATATAGCACAAGATTTAATCATTGCTGCGATTAAAGATGTTTTTTGTCACCCAGAAGGAAATTGCGAACGAGGAAAAAGCTGGAAATCGATTTAGCATCTATGGGTTCACCTTCTAGAATCGCTTTCTCCAATTCTTCTGGAGTTAGTAAAACTGTTTCGATATCCTCGTCTTCTTCTTGTGCTGGTGGTGTTTCGAGTTTTTCTAAATCTTGAGCCAAATAAGCGTAAATAATTTCATCAGAATACCCTGGAGCAATAAAAAATTCTCCTAATGTTTGCCACTTATGAGCACGATAGCCTGTTTCTTCTTCTATTTCCCGCTTCACTGTATCCAAAGGGTCTTCATTTATTTCCACAGTTCCCGCCGGAAATTCTAACAACCTTCCCCCAATTGCAAAACGATACTGACGTACGAGAACGAGTTTACCCTCTGGCGTTATAGGTACAGCCAAAGCACCTCCAGGGTGACGAATGCATTCCCATTCTCCTTCTGATTTGTTAGGCAAACGTAGGCGATTGACCTCAAAATTAAACTTACGTCCTCTGTAGAACAGACATTGTTTTAGTAGCTGGGGTAATTCTCTACCTAATGGCATAATTAAAGTCTTTGAGTCTAAGAATCACTAGAAAAAGGATTTATGGGTTTTAAGGTTTGACTTATCCCCACTAATCTTCTCTTAGTGTAATATCATACATTCGTGAGTAAATGTACTTCAGAACAGTCTATGTCTTTACTCAATTCCAGAATTGAGCATCCGGAAACCGGGTCTACCCAATTTGGGGCGATTTCTGCTAACGGTACTAAGACAAAAGCACGTTCCCGCATTCTAGGATGGGGAATTTGGAGTTTTGACGTTTTCAAAATTAAGTCATCATATAACAACACATCCAAATCCAATGTGCGAGAACCCCAACGCTCTTTCCGGACACGTCCAAATTTTGTTTCTATTTCTAGCAAACTTGCCAATAATAAATATGGTGAAATTTTCACCTGGAGAATTACACAACCATTCAAATAATCTGGTTGTGGTGGTCCTATAGCTTTAGTTTGGTACCAACTGGATCTCGCTTCTAAAATAATACCTGGTATTTGCACCAAATTTTCTATAGCCGTTTCTAAAATTGTGTAGGAATCTCCAAGATTACTACCTAGAGCAACTGCAACACGCTTCCAGTCATTTGTATTGGGCATTGTTTATTGTCTCTGCCTGGGGTTTGCTGTGTGCAAATATTTTCAACGCTTTTGCAACTCCAAATATTACTGAATATAAGGTATAAAATTCTGCAAATTTATTTATATTAATTTCAAAAAAATTTATTTGTTATATAGTGAATTAAGCTAATAATTTATTAGGATACTGTACAAACACAAACGTTGTGTACCAATGTGAAAATTTGATGGTGGTTAGGTTGGAACTACTGGAAGTGAGGAGCTGACGTGGCGAAGTTTACCTCCTGGTTTAAAGAAAGAACAACAAAATCGAGTGAACCTCAAACAGAAAAATCTGGATCACCAGCAGGTGATCCCCAAGAAGATGAGGAATCCACAAATGAACAAAACCATGACGAGAACCGACCACTAACAAAACTACAGCAAGCCAAGCAAGTATTAACTCAAGTAGTTGCCAAGCTTCCTGGTAGTCACAAACCCCTATACCGTCGTTATTGGTTTTGGGCTGGCTTGGGTGTAAGCGGCGGGGTCGCTGCTATTTGTTATGGAGTGTGGTCAATAGACCAAACATTACCAAATAAAAATGAATTAAGTGCTGTTGTCAGAGAGCAAACACTAACCATCAAAGCTGCTGATGGAACGATTTTGCAACAGCAGGGAGAAGCAACTAGAGAACAGCTTAAACTAGAGGAAATCCCAGATAAACTCAAAAAAGCTTTTCTAGCCTCAGAAGATAGAAGATTTTATCAACACGGCGGTATTGATGCTCAAGGAATTGTCAGAGCAGTTTTAAATAATTTGCGATCGCAAAACGTCGTAGAAGGTGGTAGCAGCATCACGCAACAGCTATCACGAATTCTCTTTCTCAAACAAGAACGGACAATCTGGCGTAAGCTCAAAGAAGCTCGTTTAGCACAAAAAATCGAAGACCAATTATCTAAAGACCAAATTTTAGAACGTTATCTGAATCTAGTGTATTTGGGTTCAGGAGCCTACGGTGTTGCGGATGCGGCGTCTGTGTACTTTAGTAAACCAGTACATGAACTCACCTTGGGCGAAATGGCAACAATTGCAGCTTTACCCCCCGCTCCAAACCGTTTTTCACCCCAAGTGAATCTAGCATCTGCCCAACAGCGAAGAAATTTAGTTTTAGAGCGGATGCATGAAGACGGGTACATTACGACAATTGAAAGAGATATCGCGATCGCTGAAAAATTAGCCGTTAGACCCAGTCCGCCCAAACGCTGGCAAATAGAAGCACCATACTTTATTAGTTATATCCAGAAAGAATTACCGAAATATGTTTCGCCAGAGGTTTTGAATGCAGGTGGTTTGACGGTGGAAACATCCCTCAACCTGTCTTGGCAAAAATCAGCAGAAGAAGCTGTTGATAAAACTTTACGTAACCAAGGTAGTTGGGAAAACTTTAAACAAGCTGCTTTAGTGGCGATCGATCCCCGGACTGGCGTTATTAAAGCCATGGTCGGGGGAAAAGACTTTGGTAAAAACCAGTTTAATCGAGTTACGCAGGCAAAAAGGCAGCCAGGATCGACTTTTAAGGGATTTGTGTATGCAACAGCTATTGCGACTGGAAAGAATCCATATGATGGTTATGAAGATTCACCCTTAATTGTGGACGGCTACGAGCCGAAAAACTTTAGTGAGAGTTTTCATGGTTGGATGAATATGAGAGATGCCCTCACTAAGTCAATAAATATTATTGCGGTGAAGGTGTTGATGAATATCGGATTTGATCCGACAATTAAACTTGCCCATGACATGGGAATTCAATCGGAACTCAAGCCTGTGTATTCTCTAGCTCTTGGCTCCAACGAAGTTAACTTATTAGAATTAACCAGTGCTTACGGTTCCTTTGCCACTCAGGGATTACACGTAGAACCCCACGGCATCACCCGGATTCTCAACCGCCAAGGTAAGGTGATCTGGAGAGACAATTATCAGCCCAAACGAGCCTTAGATACAGAAAGTGCCGCGATTATGACCTGGATGTTGCGTAATGTGGTCAATGAAGGTACTGGTGGTGCTGCCCAACTCAATGATAGACCTGTTGCAGGTAAAACTGGTACTACCGATGAAGCTAGGGATTTGTGGTTTATTGGCTTTATACCCCAGTTGGTAACAGGTGTGTGGTTGGGTAACGACGATAATAAGCCAACTGGAGGTGGTAGCAGTACAGCTGCTTATACCTGGCATGAATTCATGGAAAAAGCAACAGCAGGAATGCCGGTGGAAAAATTTCCCGAACGACCTAAACTAGAAGGTCGCAAAGGTACTATCAAAGCCCAACCGATCAAAGCTAAACGAATTATTAATCCTCCTGCACCTTCTAATGATGGAAATTCTGATGGGGGAAATCAACAGACAAATTCTGATGATAGCGATCGCCGCTCATCTCGCCGAAGAAGATACAGAAGAAATTACGAACAGCAGCAAGAACAAACCCCAAGACGACGCAGACGCCGTTACCGAGAACAGCAAGCTACTGACGACTCTAGTTCCCAAAGAAGTTATCGGCGTCGGTATAACAGTTCCGAATCAGTTGCAAATAATGAATCTTCGTCATCTCAACTACGACGACGATATAGACAATATTCAAATTCTTCTGCGTCTGTAACTCCTCGATTACGGCCCACGTCATCTGCTAGCAATTCTTCTAGTCCTACACCCACATCTTCTTGGCGAGAAAGACTCAAGCCAAATTCCTCACAATGAGATGGGGATCGCGGGGATCGGGGATCGGGGGACGAAGAGGACAAGGAGGACAACAGAAGGGAGATGAGTCGAAAAACAATTGACGATTGACGATTAACAAACAACCATTACTAATCTCCTCCTTTCCCTCTGACTTGTGATGGATGTGGATGGTATGCTCTTTTTATAAGTTTTTAAGTAGTGTTACTTATTTTAGGAGATTATACTCATGAATTTATTGATGCAAACAGCAGCACAAGCAGCTAACGAACCTCATTTTCCTTTTGCTTTCACTGCGGTATATGTAGTAGGCTTTATTGCTGCTGTTACTATTGGTTCAATTGCTTGGTATAACTCCAAGCGTCCTGTGGGCTGGGAAGATAAAAATCGTCCTGACTTTGTCCCCAAGGTTGACAAAGATGAAACCCCTGGTGTGTGAGTAAATAGTCAATGGTCAATGGTCAATGGTCAATCGTTAATAGTAAAAAAACACTTGACAATGGACTTTTGACTATGATTAATTTTGAATTTCAACCCAACGACGGTAAAGCTTTTGAATTTGTTTGAGAAGGGCATTTAATCCGGCTTGGGTTGATTGCTCTTGGTTAGATAATTGTTGTAATTTCGTCAGCAGTTTTGCTTCTTCTATTGCTACTTCATCATCAGTGTAAATTAAACCACTGATAGCTTGAATCAAGTTTTGGCAATCTTCCATACTCGGATGCTCACCCAGATATTCTTTTACCCAGTCGTAGCATTCGATTGGCTTAACAGGAACTAACTCGTATAATAAAGGCTTAATATCTGGATCGCTAGCTACTCCCTTCTGTTGGGCTATTTGATGGAGATATTGCCTTTCTTCCGGTTGGATTCTGCCATCTATCCAAGCTGCCCCAATTAGAATTTTAACTAAGTTTTTTACATTACTGGAGTTCACTGACATCACAGCCTCCTATAGTTCACACTGCCCTCTTTGAAATCTTACAACTGCTAACAGTATTCACCCTGAATCATTGGTTTTTCTTAAACGAACCATGAAAAATCCATCCATATCATGTTGATGGGGTAATACTTTCAGCCAGCCCTGTGACGTGGAATACCTAGAAAAACATATATTCTGGCTCGAATTCTCTATTTTCCAATCTGGATTTTCTGCTAAGAATGACTCTATTACGGCTTCATTTTCGGCTGGATGCAACGTACAGGTAGCATAAACTAACACTCCCTCTGGCTTGACAAAAGTACTTGTGTGTGTAATTAGTTCTTTTTGTAGTAGTGAAAGTTCTTGTACAGATTCTGGTGTTTGTCGCCAACGTGCATCAGCATGACGATGTAGAGTCCCCAAACCAGAACAAGGTGCATCTAATAAGACACTATTAGCAGAGTTGCGAAATTGAGGTAAATTACGGCTATCACCAACGCAAATCTCTATAGATTTGAGATTAAGTCTTTGAATGTTTTGTTTGAGTTTCCGCATTCGAGAAGGAGTGCGATCGCACGCCCAAATTTTTCCCGTATCCTGCATTAACTCAGCAATATGAGTAGTTTTACCACCAGGCGCAGCACATACATCAATCACTACTTCTTTTGGCTGGGGATCAAGGAAATGACCAACCAATTGAGCGCTACTATCTTGGATAGTCCACCAACCCTCACTGAAACCAGGGAGATTTTGAATTTGACCTGGATGACTTAACAATCTTAAAGCTTGTGGTAGGTGGGGAAGACGTTGACAGGAAACACCAACTTCTTGCAATGCTGTTTCTACTGTTTCTAAATCAGCCCGGAGTGGATTCACCCGCAAATCAATTGTTGGGGTTTGGTTCATCCACATACACAGTTTCTCTGTTTCGGTAACACCAAATTGATCTACCCAAACTTGAATAATCCAGTCAGGGAAACTGTGTAAAATACCCAAACGTTCTACAGGGTTTTCTGGTAGCTGTAAAAAAGACGTGGTGAAGGGATGAGTGGGAGATGCGGAGAGTATTTCATCAGTATTCTCCGCGTCCCCATGTCCCCCATGTCCCCCACCTCCCCCACCTCCCCGCTCCGCTTCCTCTACCAGGCGAATAAATTGGCGCAATAGACCATTTACAAAACCAGCCAGCCCAACAAAACCGTTTTCCTTGGCTAATTGCACGGTAGTATTAACAGCAGCACTAGGAGGAATTCTTTCTTGATACAGCAACTGATATAAACCCAGATGTAGAATTATGCGGAGGTCTTTGGGTTGCTGATCAGACTTCTTTGTGGCCAGTTGATTAATGATGGCATCAAGAGTACGCTGTCTTCTGGTGCAGCCATAGACCAATTCTGTGACTAGACGGCGATCCCTGAGTCTCTTTACACCAATTTCGCCATCTGTTATATCTGTTTTGGGCAATACTCGGTCTAATGCTACATCAGCATAAGCTCCCTTGTGGACTTCTCGCAATGCCACAAAAGCTAGTTGGCGGGGTGAAATATTTTGGTTTTTGGATTTTTGATGTTGCAATGTAATTTCGATTCTCTTATACCAATTATTAGCTTTTAAAATAATTAAATTCTTCTAAATTAATTTTTATCTCTATACCTATAGTCAAAAGGGTCAATCGATTTTGGATTTTAGATTACTCTGTCGAGAAGCCGCACTTCGTGCGTCTATGGATTTTGGATTGATCCACAGATAAATCTGCTTGCTCTGTACCCTGCTCGGAATAATTGGTCAGAGATTAACGCTTTAACCTTATCCTTACCCGTTCTTCTTTTATCTTGGTTTTTTGATTTTTTGCTACAACTGTGACTGGCACTTTATCACGAATTCTAAACATTAAGTTTTTGTTTCAAGCACTTTTATTCTATTATTGTTTTTTTGTGAATTTGTCATCAAGACATGTAGAAGATTTTATTTGGGGTGCTTGATCTGATTGTTTTCTCTACTCTTGTAGTTGGATTTACTGCTTTAATTAGTAAATTATTTAACCTAAATTGTCAATAAATCCTAAACTCACACACTAGTATGAAGATAAATTATGAGAATTTTTCTGTTCTTCATCGAAAAAAAATTAATATTAACAATAGCAACAAGCTATCCTAAAGCTATATAACGCTTTGGAGTATTTTTACTCACTGAAAACCACATAGAGCGTAGGACACCTTGACTAAATGATATCAGGGAGCATCAAGAGTCGATTTGGAAAAAGTGTACTATGTAGCAATTTTTCATTTTTTACTCCATTTTTCTTTTTTGTTAACTAAATCCGTTAAGAGTTATCAGGATTAAAAGGTCAGTAGGCATCAATGTCTTATTATTTTTTTGATACAGAAAATCAGCGTTACAAATCCTTTGAGTTACCAGGGGCAAAACCACACTATAACCCTGATCGCCCTGGACAGGTTGAACATATTTTTCTAGACCTGAATTTAGATATTCCTAACCAAAGCGTTCAAGGTCAGTGCAATATTAGTTTGTTACCTATCCGTAATGGTATTGACCGCTTGATATTAGATGCTGTTAACTTGAATATTGAATCAGTCTTGGTGGATGAAGTTAGCCAGAAGTTTGATTACGACGGTCAAAAATTGTCGCTTCAACTGCATTCACCAACTATTGCTAATAAACGAATTGCGATCGCGATCGCCTATTCTGTCCAAAAGCCCCAAAGAGGGATCTACTTCATCCACCCAGAAAAACATTACCCCCACAAACCTACTCAAGTTTGGACACAGGGTGAAGATGAAGATTCACGCTTCTGGTTTCCTTGCTTCGACTACCCAGGACAATTGTCTACTTCCGAAATTCGTGTCCGTGTTCCCAAACCCCTAATTGCGATTTCCAACGGTGAACTCATTGCTACAGAAGAAGATGGCGATGATAAAATATACCACTGGTCGCAACAACAAATCCATCCCACCTACTTGATGACATTAGCTGTAGGTGATTTTGCGGAAATTCGCGATGAGTGGAATGGTAAACCTGTTACCTACTACGTGGAAAAAGGACGGGAAGCAGACGCTAAACGGAGTATGGGCAAAACTCCGCGCATGATGGAGTTTTTGAGCGAAAAATATGGCTATGCTTACGCCTACCCCAAATATGCTCAAGTCTGCGTTGATGATTTTATCTTTGGTGGTATGGAAAACACTTCCACCACATTGTTAACAGACAGATGTTTACTGGATGCTAAAGCCGCATTAGATAATCGCAACACAGAAAGTTTAGTAGTCCACGAACTGGCGCACCAATGGTTTGGTGACTTGGTTGTGATCAAGCACTGGTCTCATGCTTGGGTAAAAGAAGGTATGGCTTCTTACTCTGAGGTAATGTGGACAGAACATGAGTATGGTGCAGATGAAGCAGCCTATTACCGCTTAGGAGAAGCCCGCAGTTATCTAGCAGAAGATAGTGGCCGCTATCGCCGCCCGATGGTAACACACGTTTACCGAGAAGCTATCGAGCTTTATGATCGCCATATTTATGAAAAAGGGTCTTGTGTTTATCACATGATTCGTACGGAATTGGGCGACGAAATGTTTTGGCAAGCGATGCAGACATTTGTCCAGGATAATGCCCATAAAACCGTAGAAACAATAGATTTGTTGCGGGCGATCGAAAAGGCGAGTGGGCGTAATATTTTATTCTTGTTTGATCAGTATGTTTACAGGGGCGGGCATCCTGATTTTAAAGTAGCTTACTCCTGGGATGGTGATGCTAACTTAGCGAAAATCACGGTGACTCAAACTCAAGCAGCATCAGATAGTAATGGCAGTAAGAGTAACTTATTTGACCTAAGAGTTCCGATTGGTTTTGGGTATGCCGAAAATGGTGCGCCTGCTGAGTTAAAAATTTTCAAAGTACGGGTTCACGAACGCGAACAAACTTTCTATTTTCCACTGCAAGAGAAACCCTTGTTTGTCAGCTTTGATGTTGGCAATAATTTCTTGAAAACAGTTTCCTTGGAGTACCCAGTCCCAGAATTAAAAGCACAGTTAGAATTTGATCCCCATCCGACTTCACGCATTTACGCAGCTGAAGCCTTGGCGAAAAAAGGAGGATTGGAAGTCCTCAAGGCACTAGAAACAGCACTGCAAAAAGATCCGTTCTGGGGTGTGCGCCAAGAAGTAGCTGCTCAATTAGCAGAAATTAAGTTAGATCAAGCTTTTGATGCTCTAGTGCTAGGGTTAAAAGATGAAAATTCAAACGTGCGTAAAGCTGTAGTAGAAGCATTAGCAAAAATTAAAACCCACGCCAGTTATAAGGCTGTCAAAGAAGTAGTTGAGCATGGAGATACTAGCTACTATGTAGAAGCAGCCGCATCCCGTGCCGTTGGAACAATTGCAGCTGCTAGTTTGGAAGAAAAACCCAAAGAAGAAAAAGTTTTGAAACTGCTGAAAACAGTTTTAGAAGAAAAAGCTGGTTGGAATGAAGTGGTACGTAGTGGGGCGATCGCTGGTTTAGCCAAACTCAAAACTTCCGAAGCAGCCTTAAATCTAATTTTGGAATACACTAAAGCTGGTGTTCCTCAGCCTTTGCGTTTGAACGCAATTCGGGCATTAGGTACAGTCTCTGTTGGTCAAACTCCTGCTAACGTAGAACGAATCTTAGACCATTTAGCAGAACTTGCGAAAGAAAGATTCTTTTTAACTCAAGTAGCAGTCCTGACAGCCTTGGGAAATATGGAAACTCCCAAAGCCATTGCTATCTTGCAATCCCTTGGCGAGCAAACAGCAGACGGACGAGTACGCCGCTATGCTGAAGAAGAAATTGCCAAAGTGCAAAAAAGTATTGGTACAGACACCGCAGTCAAACAACTACGCGAGGAACTTGATCAGCTCAAACAACAAAACCAAGAACTCAGAAGTCGTCTGGAAAATTTAGAAGCGAAGGCGAAGTAGGGATCGGGGATCGGGTAAAGGGGATCGGGGACAAGGAGGACAAGGAGGACAAGGAGGACAAGGGAGAATAATTTAACTAGTCTCTTCCCAATGTCCGATCCCTTATCCCCGATCCCTATTACAACAATTCTGTAAATCGGGGATCGCTTTGCAAGGTTTTGAGGATTTGTTTGATTTCTTGAGTACGGTCTTTTTTGACCACAAGAGTCACATTGCGATCGCGTACAATTACGACATCTTCTAGACCAATCGTGACGATCACATCATCAGTATTGCTAGCATAAACAATAGCACCCTGTGTATCTAACCCTACGTGAGTACATAGTTCCACATTTGGGTTATCTGCTGTTTTTAATAAACGTTCGATCGCATTCCAATCACCTAAATCATCCCAGCCAAAATCCACTGGTAAGACATGTGTCAAATTCGTTTTTTCCATGAGAGCATAGTCTATACTCTTCTTAGGTAACTGGGGATAGATATCAGGACCGTGCTGTATCAACGGTTCGATAATTTCTGGAGCGTGGATTTGTAGTTCCTTAAGAACAACACCCGCCCGAAATATAAACATCCCGCTATTCCAGCTAAAACGTCCCGTCGCTAGAAAATTTTCTGCCGTTTGGCAGTCAGGCTTTTCAGTAAAGCGGTTAACATGATAAGCTGGCAAGTCATTAAAGCAACCAATCTGTTCGCCTTGTTCTATGTAACCGTAGCCAGTTGATGGAAAGGTGGGCTTGATCCCCAGTGTGACAATTGCTGCTGTGTTTGTTGCTAGTTCAATTGCTGCATTTATTGTGCTTGCAAAAGATTCCTGGTTAGCAATCCAGTGGTCAGCAGGGAAAAAGCCGATAATAGCGTCATCCCCGTAACGCTTTTTGATTTCCAAGCTTGTCCAAGCGACTGCGGCGGCTGTGTCCCTTCCCTGAGATTCGACTAGCAAGTTATTCGATGGCAGTTCAGGCAGTTGTTCTTTAACTCCTTGAGCGATTTGACTAGAAGTAATTACCAATAAGCGATCCCAACCGCCTGCTAGTGGTAGCAGTCGATCAGCCGTTGCTTGTAGGAGACTTCTAGAGCTACCATCTAGGTTTAAAAATTGTTTGGGTCGATTTTGGCGACTGAGGGGCCAAAAACGCTCACCTTTACCACCAGCAAGAATTACTGGGAACAATGCTTGAGTCATGTTGTCATAGAGACTTACTTAATAACACTACTAAGTGTACTGTGGTGTTCGTCACTGGCAAGATTTGTTGCTTCGATTAACATTAGGTTTAGGGAGTGGATGAGTGGGGAGATAGTTTGTGGTTAAACAAGTAGCACAGATCAAAAATCAGGGTAAATCTCAACAAAGACAAAAATCAACTGATGAGGTAAACCCACAGCAAAAAACAAATACATCATCTGAGTTTGTAGAATCTGTCGGTTCCATACCCAGCCAACTTTATCAGAGGTTGGGTTTGGCAATGCCTCGGTGGCTATTTTGGTTTTTGACAATAGTTGTAGGGTTCACACTCTCAGGGTTATTAGTATCGACTTTAGCGCTTTGGACTCCGCTCTGGAGCGATATAGATCGAACAGATGAAGAATTGGGGATGGGCGGGCCAGACGCAGAAAAAACACCATTACCAGGGGAGATTTGGAGCAACATTTCTCAATACAAGCTCACACGCCCAATGAATATTCTGATCATGGGCATCGAACCAGTCCGGGGTAGCGTTGATGGTTCACCAGAAAGTTATGCTGCGAGCAGCGATACGATGTTGTTGGTGAGGCTAAACCCAGAAAATAATACCATACGGGTGCTGTCGATTCCTAGAGATACTATGATTGCGATCCCAGAATCAAAGGGATTGACTAAAGTATCCCAAGCTAACGCCCAAGGGGGTCCGGTGTTGGCGGCGCGGGTTGTGAGTCGTACTCTCAGTAATGCACCGATTGATCGCTACATCCGTATCTCTACTACTGGGTTACGGCAGTTGGTGGATCAGTTAGGTGGAGTAGAGGTATTTGTTCCTAAACCGATGGAATACAAAGACTCTGCTGCGAAGTTTTCTATTAA
Organism: Pelatocladus sp. BLCC-F211; assembly: GCF_041928655.1. Lineage (NCBI taxonomy): Bacteria > Bacillati > Cyanobacteriota > Cyanophyceae > Nostocales > Hapalosiphonaceae > Pelatocladus > Pelatocladus sp. BLCC-F211. The sequence goes on from NZ_JBHFLM010000068.1 coordinate 19,896, forward strand.
TTTAGTCAGTGGCTGGCAAACTCTCAACGGTGAACAGGCTGAACAATTTGTGCGTTATCGCGATAATAATTTGGGGGATCTCAACAGAATACAGCGACAGCAAGCATTGTTGATGGGTTTACGCGAACGCCTGTTTAGTCCGACAGTTTTACCCAGATTGCCACAGTTAGTTCACATTATGGGTAAGTACTTTGACACCAACCTGAAAGTTGAAGAGATGATGGCACTAGTTAACTTCTCTTTGAACATGGAGCGGGATAATTTTCAGATGACTCTGCTACCAGGTATTTTTAGTCGTTTAAGTGCAGATCCTGATAGTTATTGGTTGAATCTAACTGGAAAAGTTGACTTGCTCAATAATTATACTGGAGTCAGTATCGGTGGTCTAAAACCAGATACGCGATCGCTACCTAGCCTCAAAATTGCGATTCAAAATGCTTCTAATCAACCTCAGCTAACTGGCAAGGTGATCAATTCTCTCAAAAGCAAAGGCTTTAAAAAAGTTTATGCTATCTCAGATTGGCCTGACGGGCATAGTGAAACTAAGATTATTGTCCAAAAAGGTAATCGCCAAGCCGCAGAACAACTGCAAAAAATCTTGGGTTTGGGAACAATTGAAGTCTCAGCAACCGGTGACTTAGAATCTGATCTCACTATTAGAATTGGGGAAGATTGGAAGTAGTCATTTGTCATTTGTCATTTGTAAACAACAGATTACTAGTGACAAAGGACAATTTTATGAGAAATAGTTTGCTGCGCTTTTTAGGGTTGATGTTGATTTTGGCTCTTGCTTTTTTATGGATCATGCTAGATGCTAAACCAGCGATCGCTCGTTAAATAAAATTCATAGTCGTTCGTTAGTGGTTATTTGTAACTGGATCTAGCAAATAACCACTATTTTTTTTGAGAACGTAGACGCTTTAGCGGCTTGCCGCAGGCTAACACAAAGAATACAAAGAATATACTGGTTTTCCCACAAATAACTAAGGACTAAGGACAAATGACTAATAACAAATGACAAAATCTCAGATTTCCGGTTAAATGTTCAAGGATAAGGCTATCTGTATAATTGTCGGGTACTGTGTGTGACGGAAGAACAAAAAGTTTCTCGTTCTCTTGCTGGAATTGCTGGTATTATTGCCGCCGCGACTTTAATTAGTAAAGTATTTGGGTTGGTTCGGCAGCAAGTGATTGCAGCTGCTTTTGGTTTGGGACCTGCGGCTGATGCTTTTAATTATGCTTATACGATTCCTGGTTTTCTACTGATTTTGTTAGGGGGAATTAACGGCCCTTTTTACAGTGCTGTTGTCAGTGTTTTAGCTAAACGTAAGAAAGAAGAAGCAGCTCCTCTAGTAGAAACTATTACAACTCTAGTGGGTGGAGTGCTGTTAATCGCATCAATTTTATTGGTGATTTTTGCACCTACTTTTATAGATTTGTTTGCACCTGGTTTAAAAGTACCAGGAAAAGAATTAGTCAGAGCGATCGCCATTAATCAACTTCAAATTATGGCACCAATGGCCGTCTTGGCAGGTCTGATTGGGATCGGTTTTGGCGTTCTCAATGCTGCTAATCAATACTGGCTACCTTCAATTAGTCCTTTATTTTCTAGCGTTACGGTTGTTGTTGGCCTCGGTGTCCTGGCTTGGCAACTTGGTAGTAAAATTAGCACGCCTGCATACGCCATGTTAGGCGGAATGGTGTTAGCTGGGAGTGTTTTGGTAGGTGCGTTTTTGCAGTGGGTAGTACAAGTCATCGCCCAAGCCGAAGCGGGTATGGGTAAATTCCGGTTGCGATTTGATTTTCATCAGCCTGGAGTCAGTGATGTGATGAGAATCATGCTACCAGCTACCTTTTCGTCAGGAATGCTGCAAATTAACCTGTACACAGATTTGTTTTTTGCTTCTTTGATTCCTTTTACAGGGGTTGCTGCTGCTTTATCTAACGCTGGGTTACTTGTACAGACACCTTTGGGAATTATTTCCAATGTGATTTTGGTTCCCCTGTTACCCATGTTTGCCCGACTTGCTGCTCCTGAACATTGGGATGAGCTAAAATTACGTATTCGTCAAGGACTGTTACTTTCTGCTTTTACTATGCTGCCTTTGGGCGCATTAATGATAACTTTAGCTGTGCCAATTGTGCGAGTCGTTTACGAACGCGGTGCTTTTAAAGGTACCGACTCAGAATTGGTAGCCTCTTTGCTGATTGCAAATGGGATCGGGATGTTTGTCTATTTGGGGCGTGATGTCCTAGTACGGGTGTTTTATGCTTTGGGCGACGGTGCAACACCCTTTCGGATCAGCATGATAAATATTTTCCTCAATGCTTTGTTAGATTTTGTTTTAGTTAAATCTTTTGGCGCTCCCGGTTTGGTGTTAGCAACTGTGGGAGTAAATTGCAGTTCTGTGTTGATGCTGTTCTTTTTGCTGAACCGTAGGCTGAATGGCTTACCTTTACGAGAATGGAGTTTACCTATTTTCGGTTTAACTGTTGGTAGTGTTGTCGCTGGTATAGCTAGTTTTGCGACTCTGCAAGTTTTGCAGCGATTTTTAGGTGTAGATGGTTTGTTAATTCAATTATTCCAGTTAACTATATCTGGCTTAGTTGGTTTGGGTGTTTTTGGTGTGATCGCTGCTTGGATGAAATTACCAGAAGTCAATATTTTTGTTTTTCGTCTGCGTCAACGATTTTTGAAGAGATAGGTGTTAACAGGGAACGGGGAACGGGAAAAGAAGACAAGGGAGACAAGGGAGACAAGGGAGACAAGGGAGACAAGGGAGACAAGGGAGACAAGGGAGACAAGGGAGACAAGGGAGACAAGGGAGACAAGGGAGACAAGGGAGACAAGGGAGACAAGGGAGACAAGGGA
>NZ_JBHFLM010000069.1:0-23161 GCF_041928655.1 Pelatocladus sp. BLCC-F211
GGATTTATACTACCAGGGTTCTGGATCAGGAGTTGTCCACTTGACCTACTTCGTTTTTTATCTGTGCGCTTTACCGCTAAAAACATAATATCATCAAAGTCGTCCTAGAAGGACGAGGCTTTAGACCCAGGTTTTTGGTAATCGGATCTTGTCCACGAATGACAGCGCGATCGCCTAAAATTCGATCTAGTTGACGGCACAAGATAGAATTACAAACTGTGTGTGGTCTTCCCTTTGTAGTCATTTGGATCAGCTCTCCACGAATTAATTCAATGCGATCGCCCTCCGTCAGAAATGCCAGTTCTATCAATCGATGATATTCGTCAATTGTGAATCGCCTCGGTGTAACAGCATTCATAGGACACCCATTAGATAAATCTGTTTTTACTCTAGCTTCTCAACAGCAGCTCAAATTGTTGCCAACAAAGATACATAGCACGCGGTACATGAAAACAGCCTTTCCATTTTCCTCCTTTGAGATCCAAAAGCACTTCTCCACGGCGATTGAGATAACCAAACCATTCACCATATTCTGGATCAGCAAAGTGCGACCATGCATAATCATGTACTTTTTGATACCATTCCCAACATATTTCCCGCCCCGTCAAACGATAACCCATCGCTAAGGCAACTAACGATTCTAAATGCACCCACCACAGCTTTTGATCCCATTCCAATTGTTGTGGTGGATGACCATCTGCATCCATAAAATAATACAAGCCGCCATATTCATTATCCCAAGCAAAATTGAGAATATTCAACACCACATCAACAGCTTGATTAATAGTTTTAGTATCATTTTTGCGACGGGCAATGTCCATAATAAACCACATCGCCTCAATCCCATGACCGGGGTTAATTAACCGTCCTTCAAAACAATCAATATGTGAACCATCGGGAGCAACACTTTCGTACATTAGCCCCTTTTCTTGATCTAAAAAATCAGTCATTACTTCCTGGACAGTTTCAACTAGAACATTTTCTAGGATTTTACTAGATAGCAACCATTCCATTTCTAAAGTTAGATTAGCTAAAATCATTGGCACAGCTAAAGATTTCATCGGGCGTGTGCCAGGATAGGTTTTAGTATATTTACCCTTGGGATTATCTTTACGCCGCAAAACGTTATTGTAAGCTTGCATTGCTACATCTTTTGCCCAATCTTCACCAGAAGCAAGCGCATATTGACTAAATGCCATGGCAGCAAAACAATCAGAAAAGATATTGTAAGGTTGTACTAGTGGTTCGCCTGTACGAGTTAGGGCAAAATACCAGTTACCATCAGCATCTCTACCATGTTGAGCGAGAAAGTTAGCACCGTTGCGAGCAATATTTAACCAATTTTCACGTTTTTCTAGCTGATTGCAAAGCATCGAAAAAGTCCATACTTGACGATTTTGCAACCAAATAAATTTGTCTGTATCGTAAACTTTACCCTGACGATCTAGGCAGGTAAAATAGCCGCCGTACTCCCAGTCCAAGGAATGTTTTTCCCAAAAAGGAAGTATATCGTTAAAAAGTATGTTTTTGTAAAGTTCTGCTAACGCTTTCAAATCATAATCCATAAATTTATTCCCCTTGTATGCCAAAACCAACAGCGTTAATTATCACCTTGCTAAGGGTAGAGTACAAGTGAACAATGAAAAATGAAGGATGGATGATTAGATATCTGTTGAAAAATAATGTAGAGACGCGATATTTCACATCTCTACAAGGATTTTGGTTGAAGTAGATAATTTGCGAAATAATGTGCAACGAAGGTGAAGTGTTAACTAACCAACAATCACCTAGCACCCACTAATTGCTACATTGATAGATATTTGGGATAATCTCTTATTGCCTGTTTGCACCATCTACCATATTCTGGCTATTGCCACTAAACCGTGATTACACTATTCAGGAAACTCCGCACTGCTTTAACGACAAAAGATAGAGGTTCTCAGGACACCACTACTAGAAGCTGGCTGCAAACTATTTTGATCACCAGTGTCGGAGTTACTGTCTTAGTGCTGGGAGTTCGCCATCTCAAATGGTTACAGACTTGGGAATTAAGTGCTTATGACCAAATGATACGGCTACGCCCTGCTGAAGCACCAGATCCTCACCTGTTAATAGTTAGTGTCACTGAAGAGGATTTGGGTTCACAAGATTTTTCTCTGCCAGATCAAATTATCAATCAGCTATTAGTTAAAATCCAGTCTTATCAACCGCGTGTCATTGGGTTAAGTATTGATCGTTCCAAACAGAAAAATTTAGGGGCTGGTCTTTCCAATCTAGATAATGTTATCACTTACTGCACATTCAGCAGTATGGGCAGTCCAGAAATTCCACCACCACCAAATTTCCCCAAAGACCAAGTCGGCTTTAGTGATGTGATTTCTGACGATGAAGATGTGATTGTGCGCCGCAGTTTGTTATTTGCTGCTTCCAATGACAAAAAATGTCAAACACGATTTTCTTTTGCTGCCCTCTTAGCTATTAATTACTTAGAAAAACAAGGCATTAAATATAGTTTCCCTGATCAAGATCATTTTTATTTGGGTAAAACTCTATTTCCGCGTTTATCAGAAGATGCAGGTGGCTATGAAAATATAGACGCAGCAGGTTATCAAATTCTACTCAATTACCGTGATCCATCTCAATTTGCAAAACAAGTTACTCTCACACAAGTTTTAAAGAATCAAGTAGATCCCAATTGGATTAAAGACCGTCTCGTCATTATTGGTACTACTGCCCGTAGTGTTCATCCAGGTTTTTATACACCCTACAGTGCTTCAGCTAAGTATCCACTGAGAATAGCGCCTGTGTTTATTCATGCAGAGATCGCAAGTCAGATTATCAGTACAGTATTGGGTAATCGCCACCTAATTTGGTACTTACCAAACTGGGCTGAAGCTGTTTGGGTGTGGGGATGGTCGATGCTGGGTGGTTTTTTAGCATGGCGACTGCGATATCCTATGCGTCTGGGTTTGGCTGGGAGTGTGTCTTTAGGTAGTTTAGTGGGTGTTTGCTATTTGCTATTTTTGCAAGGGGCATGGTTGCCAATTATACCGCCTGCTGTAGCTTTGGTGTTGAGTGGTGTGAGTGTGATGGCTTACAGTACTTACCAAACTCAACAACAAACTAAAGTAATTATTTTACAAGTTGAAAAACAAAAAGAAGCAATAGAACAATTAAATACACTTTTAAAAGAAACGACACGCATTTATGACAAACACGTCCATTCTGACACCACAGGTAATAACCCAGAAAAAGTCACTGGTGATTTTCTTTTAGGTGGACGTTATCAGATTCATAAAGTACTTGGTTCGGGTGGATTTGGTTGTACTTATTTAGCAAAAGATACCCAACGTCCGGGTAATCCAATTTGTGTTGTCAAACAACTAATGCCAGCCCGGCGAGATACCAGATTTATGCAAGTTGCGAGAAGATTATTTGATGCAGAAGCAGATATTTTAGAAGTTTTGGGAAAGCATCATCAAATCCCAGAATTATTAGCATATTTTGAAGAGAATAACGAATTTTATTTAGTACAAGAATATATTTCTGGACATGCACTGAGTGATGAATTACCACCCCATCACAATATCAAAACTGAATCTGAACTCATCGAGATATTAAAAGGGATATTAGAAGTTTTGGTATTTGTTCACGAACATCGTGTGATTCATCGGGATATTAAACCGAGTAATATTATTAGGTCTGATACAGATAATCGCTTAGTGCTAATTGATTTTGGCGCAGTGAAAATGATGCAACCAAAATCTAGTGAACAAACCGAATTAGCTACAGTAGCCATTGGAACACGTGGTTATGCACCACCAGAACAATTTGCTGGTCATCCTCGATTATCCAGTGATATTTATGCTTTGGGGATGATTGCGATTCAAGCAATTACCGGAATCCCACCACACGAACTCCATCCTCATCCTGAAACTGGTACTGTAGAATGGCGCCATGGCGTAAAAATTAGCGAGAAACTAGCAGAAATTTTGGATAAAATGGTAAGCTATCACTTTAGCGATCGCTATCACTCGGCGACTGAAGTTCTCCAAGATTTGAAAAAAATTGAATAAGTTGGTTAATGGTTAGTGGTAGTGGTTAGTGGTTAGTGGTTGGTTTTTCTCCCTCATCTCTCTTGTCCCCCTTGTCCCCCTTGTCTCCCTTCTCCCCCTTCCCTCTCCACCATCTGCCACGCCAACTTCGCTGCACCCAGCATTCCCGCAGCATTACCTAATTCGGCTGCTAAGATTTGTAAATCTAGGCGAGATGTAGGCAAAACTCGTTTCTCGATTTCTGCTTTGGCTGCTGGTAAAAAAAACTTAGCGCTAGCACTGACACCGCCACCAATGACGATCGCTTGTGGTGTCAGTACGTAAATCAAACTTGTTAAACCAATACCTAAATCTCTACCGTATTCTTGCCAAAAAATTAAGGCGTCGTTGTCTCCAGCTTGTGCCAAAACGCCTAATTCGGAAGGATCTTTCCCTGTTCGGCGACGAATTGCTGTAATTGAAACCTGCTGTTCTAACGAACCTTTGTTACCACTCTTACATACGTGTCCATCTGGGTTAAATGTGATTAAACCCAATTCCCCAGCAGCACCATAATGACCGGTAAATAATTTACCATCAATAAATATTGCGCCACCAACACCAGTCCCCAAAGTCAACAAAATAAAATTTTGAAAGTGGCGACCGGTTCCTAACCAAGCTTCTCCCAAACCCGCACAATTGGCGTCATTATCAAGGATAGTTAGTTTGCCTATTTTCGCTTCTAAAGCCTGCGCCAAAGGCACATCAATCCATCCTGGCAGGTTAATAGCTAATTTGGCAATGCGCCTAGTTGCATCCGCAGGGCCGGGAGTACCAACACCAATAGCAATAGCCTGGTTCAGTGGATCTAATTGGGCGATCGCATCCACCATTGTTACTATTACCGCTTCTGGAGTTGCTGGTTGGGGAGTTGCGACAGTCAAGGATTTTAGGCAACTACCATCAACTGTAAACCGTCCCAGTTTAATTGCTGTTCCCCCCAGGTCAATACCAATTACTTCTGCTCCCACCACACTGATCTCATAAGTTATTGTTAATAGTTAATTGTCCAAACAACAATCAACAACCAACTATCTATAATTACTATTTTTCTGAATTATTTCACTCGTGTATGGTGTAGTTCGAGTTACATACATCACTGGAGTTGAACCCAAATTTGCTTGTACCTGCCAAGATGTAACCGGCGCACCTCGTAAAATACCAGCCAAAGCAACAGAAAGCATAAAACCGCCAGCAGTAGCAGCAACTAAAGAAAGTTTATCATTCATACAAATTCCTCACTAAATATAAAGGGATCGGGGATTGGGGATTAGGGATTGGGGGTTGAGGACTGGGAACTAGTTTTGTAGGGTGTGTTGTCGCACAGCGCAACGCACCATCCGGTGGTTTTCGGTGCGTTACGACGTTCCGTCCATAACGCACCCTACCAAATTCAAGCCAAGGTTGGTTATATTTTTCGACTTGTGTGTACACCGTAGAGATTCCCCAATCACCAATCCCTTAACTATTTCCGGATTCCATTTTCTTTCCTCAAACGAGGATTGACAAATTCGTTTAACCCCTCACCGAGTAGTGATAACCCTACAACCATGAATGTTAAACCTAAGCCGGGGAAGAGGGTAGTCCACCAAATACCTGTGGGTAGTGCTTCCAAAGCTTGTTTTAAGTCACGTCCCCATTCTGGTACTTCTTCGGGTAATCCTAAACCTAAAAAGCCCAAACCACCCAAAACTAGAATTGCATCGGCGGCGTTGAGGGTGAAGAGTACGGGTACGCTTTGAATAACGTTAAAAAACAGATAGCGAGAAAGTACTTGCCAAGTATTAGCACCGATCGCTTGGGCTGCTTCTATATATACTTCTGTTTTGACACTAACGGTATGATTACGAACAACACGGTAATATTGGGGAATGTAAGCAATGCTAATGGCGATCGCAGCATTTAATATTCCCCGTCCCACTACAAACGCCAGTGTTACCGAAAGCAATAACCCCGGTAGCGTATAGATGCTATCCATCAGGAACAGCAAAGTTTTGTCCAATCTACCGCCAACATAGCCACTCACCATCCCCAAAGGCACACCCACAACCATACTCAGTGCTGTTGCTAACAAAACCACTTGCAACGCTGCTTGGATACCAAATATCGTGCGTGAGAAGACATCATAACCAAGACGACTAGTACCAAACCAATGCTTGGCTGAAGGTGGACTATGAATGGGATTACTCAAGAAATCTGTGGGATCTTGTAACCATCCCCAAGCCTGAAATACAGGAGCAAATAACGCTATAAATATAAATAAGATGCTAATCACTACCCCCACAATCATTAATTTCTGAGATAGGTTAGGACTTTTAGCAAAATTTAAAAATCTTGGTAGTTGAGTTTTTACAACAGTCATAGGTTTGGAAAAGACGCACCATGACGCGTCTGAAAAATCAGATTTGAGTTATGAGTGTTGGGGTTTGAGGACAGTTTGTCAAGCAAAAAGTTGGGTAAGTTAATGAAATGTAATGCAACTGTCTTGAAAGTCGGGAATGGGAAGAGACGCGCTGACGCTTGTGAAGACGTGGAGAAAGGGAAACACAGTGACGCCGTGAGTATTTCATCTGTATTCCTCGTGTCCGATGTGTCTCCCTTGTCTCCCTGCTGGGTAGACTTTCTCCCCGTCCCCGTATCACTGAATCTCCGCGTCAATCTACACTCAGCAATTTTCGGTTGCCAGACCACTGCTGTTGATTTGTACGTTATCTTAATGTAATTCTACGCCTGTTGTGGTTAGCTCAAATCTTTGATATTCATGCGGCTACGTTTATTGGTGGCAGTAAAAATAGTTTTGCTAAGTGCCTGGGCTAAAGCTTTAGCATCTGCACCCACAAATTTTTCTCTATCACCATTACTCCAAATCACCTGACAAGAAAATAGTGGAAGCCTCACAAAATAGATTTTATAAAAAAATCGAACTGTGCGAACGTATGTCAAATTAACCCAGCCTCTGCTGGGTAATTTACAAAAATTTGTCATAATAGAAATCTCCATGAATATTTGGAATAGAAAAGCGCTTCGTTTTCCAGACAGGGCGCTTTCTCTATTAATAGAGTAGCATTACTTTAATGCTATTAAAGCATCTTATGTACTTTACTTTAGTGCTACCCTAGCGCTACAAAGAAGGGAGTATAGTTTTGGAGTAGCGTTATGGTGTCATCTGTGGTTACAGCCAAAAAGCGAATGTCGCTTTATTTGGACGAAACATTAAAGTCTGACTTGGAACGATTAGCCAAGATTCGGAAACGTTCGCTGTCGAATTTAATAGAAGTTCTTTGTGAAGAAGAGTTAAACCGTGCGAGGAAGGACGGCGAACTAAAAGATGCTTAATTTTAATTCATCCCTTCTGACTCCAGCATAGCTACCTTTCTTACTTGAGAAGGTCGTTATTCTTAAAAAACATACCTATGGTTGAAGTAGAAAAGACTTTATCTTGTTCTACTCCCATTAAATAATCATGACTATGCAAGCCCAATCGGAAGTACACACTCTTAATCCCAAAATAGAAAGAATTGCTAACATTTTGCGCCTTGTTGGTTGGGTTAGCTTGTGGTTACAGCTTGGGTTGGGAGCAACTTCCGTACTAATGTTGATATTTGCTATCTCAGGTCGTAGTTTCAGTCAAGCAGTAACACCTGCTCCAGGATTACCAGTTAGAATCTACACTCAAGGTACAACCCCTGGACTTAGTATCAGCATCTTTTGGGGAATTTGTGGTGTTTTAGCTCTCTTATTTACTCTTTACCTAACTTTTCGCCTGACTCGCTTTGCCAAACGACTTCGTAATCCCAATCCCGCTTTGCATCCACCAAAAGCAGAGGTAATGAAAGTATTACGGGTTGCTGTGATTGCAGGCTTTGTAGGAATGTTGTTAACAATTCTAGGAACAGGATCAGGTTTGGGTGTTCTACTCTCAAAATCTATCGCCCAGCCACAAGGAGTAGCAATATATGACCCGAATCGTGTGATTCGCTCACTTGACATTTTTGTTGCTATGGCAAGTATGAGTGGTATTACTGCTCACTTTGTTGGAACTGTTGCTTCTTTGGGGCTTTTTAACTGGCTACATCCTGAGTTATGAATTGTAGAGACGCTAGATAATCAACATCTCTACAACAAAGTTATATATTTTTTGCTCTGCATTCACCCAAATGATTGCAGGCTTGCCAAAGAGTTTCCACCCTGTATTAACAAAGAACCAACGATATTGAGTAGTAAAAACGCCAATATTGGGGAAAAATCTATTCCGCCCAAGGGGGGAATAATATTACGGAAAATGTTCAAATAAGGGTCAGTAATTTGGCTCAAAGCAGCAAATGGTTGGTTGTACCAGTTGATGTTGGGGAACCAAGTCAATAGAACCCGAATAATCAGGAGGGTACTATAAATATTGATGAAAGTAGCCAATGTGGAAATCAGTAAGTACATGGATGGGTTAGTTTCCTTTCCTGCGTAAATGTCTATTTTGGTCTTATATTTTAGATTTTAAGGTAGCTCAGGTAATCGTGTATGTTTTCACCAGAAGGGAGAAGTCAATCAGGCATTGGGCATGAATCAGTTAACAGTTAACAGTTACCAGTTTAATTTGATCACTGATCACTGAGAAGTTGTCTCCCTTGTCTCCCTTGTCTCCCTTGTCTCCCCAACTCTCAAATATCCTTGGTGAGCGATCTTTCATTGATCACCTGAGCTGAGTTGCTATTAACGTTGCCTAGCTGCTGCCGCACTTCATCTATTGTGGCATTTAACTGGGCTATTTTATCTTCTAGCGATCGCCGTGCTGTTTCCATCTCCATGCTGTCGGTTTCTGAGGCTTTCATATGACGCCGCCGCAGGGATTTTCTGGCTTCTGTTTGGTTGGGAGAGAGTTGCTCTTCTGGTTGGGCTTCTAGTTCACTATCGCTTCTGGAAGCAACGACTGCGCCTACAATACCGCCGACTACACTACCAAAGATCGCACCGAAGAAAAAACCACTTGCAAAACCATCACGCTGACTCATATCTATATACCGCCAATAAGAAAAGCTGGACTTTTGGATTGTTTGGTTACTTTCCAGTTCTAGCTGCATACTAGCTTAAGTCCCAAAGGTGCGATCGCCTGCATCTCCTAAACCTGGAACAATAAATCCCCGGTCATTTACTTGCTCATCTATGGTCGCAGTGTAAATTATTAAACCTGGATAAGCCGCACTTAATTTTTGTAAAGCTGGAGGAGCTGCAACTACGCAAACGATTCTAGTCAAGGACGGGTCAACTCCCCGTTGTGTCAATTCTTCCATTGCTCTCATAATTGATCCACCTGTGGCTAACATCGGATCGGTAATTAATACCCGTGTTTGAGGATGGAATTTTTCTGGAAGTTTGTTCAAGTAAGAAGATGGTTGTAGAGTGGTTTCGTCCCGCACTAAACCAAGATGATAAATTGATGCCAAGGGTAGTAGTGTTTGCGCTCCTTCTAGCAATCCTAAGCCTGCTCGCAAAATCGGCACCACTGCCATTGGAACTTCTGGATTGATCAAAGTTGCAGGACATTCAGCTAAAGGACTCTGTACTGTTGTATCTTGAGTCGGCAACCATTCTCGAGCTGCTTCATAAGTAAGCCAGCGTCCCAATTCTGTCATCGCACTACGAAATAATACTGAAGGCGTGGCAGCATCACGGGCAACTGCTAACCAGTGCTTGATTAAGGGATGTGGTGGAACATAAACACGCAATTGTAGCGTCATAGACGGAATTAGGCGTTCTGTAATTGTACAACGACTGAAACATCATAATACCCTTTCTGATATCCGGCTATCAGCTAAAATCGAAACTCGCAAAAAATTATTGATAATTTTTTTCATTAATAGTTGACAGTTATTCTCAATCAAAGTTATATTAACAGTCAGTGTTCTCCTCTCTTTAAGGATCGGCAGACGGGATTGGCCAGCGATCGCAGGCTTGTCCCTCTTTTTTTTTGGTTGGGGATCGGGGAAGGTGGGGCCCCCTCTGGGGATAAGGGGTAACGGGGATTAGGGATTGGAAATTGGGGAACCTGGGACTCTGACAGATGTGGGTATTTAATCCAGCAATGAGTGATGACTATAAAACTAATAGAATAATCATCGTTTCATAAACTCCTACACCCTTATACCCTTACATCCTAAAAGCAACCACCATGCATAAAAATCTCTTCCCCGATTCCCATTACGACGCAATCATTATTGGTTCTGGAATTGGTGGTCTGGTGACAGCAACTCAATTGGCTGCAAAAGAAGCTAAAGTACTTGTTTTAGAACGCTATCTTATTCCAGGTGGTAGTGCGGGCTATTTTGAACGTCAAGGTTATCGCTTCGATGTTGGCGCTTCCATGATTTTCGGGTTTGGACAACGCGGTACAACCAATTTACTCACCCGTGCTTTAGATGCTGTAAACGTCAGTTTAGAAGTCATTCCCGATTTTGTACAGATTCATTATCATCTGCCCAACAGTCTTGATCTAAAAGTTGAGCGGACTTACGAAAATTTTTTACAAAATCTAACATCCTATTTTCCCCACGAAGTCAAGGGTATTCGTCGATTTTATGACGAATGTTGGCGAGTATTTAATTGCTTAAATAGCATGGAGCTTTTATCTCTGGAAGAGCCACGGTATTTGATGCGGATGTTTTTTCAGCATCCTTGGGCTTGTTTAAGTTTGTTAAGGTATTTGCCACAAAATGTGGGGGATGTAGCGCGACGCCATATTAAAGATCCCCTATTGTTGAAATTTATCGATATGGAATGCTATTGCTGGTCGGTAGTACCGGCCGATATGACACCGATGATCAATGCGGGAATGGTGTTTTCCGACAGGCATTATGGTGGTGTGAATTATCCCAAGGGTGGTGTGGGTCAAATAGCTCAAAAGCTTGTAGAAGGGCTAATTCAGACGGGAGGTCAGATTAAATACCAAGCTAGAGTCACGCAAATACTCACAGAAAAGGGACGAGCCGTAGGTGTAAAATTAGCTAATGGCCAAATCTACCGTGCCAAATACATTGTTTCTAATGCTACACGTTGGGATACTTTTGAGAAATTACTACCGCAAGAGAAAATTTTAGCTAATGAGAAAAAATGGCAGCAAAACTATGAGAAATCACCTAGTTTTTTGAGTTTGCACATGGGCATCAAGGCCTCTAGTTTACCTGCCAAGACAGAATGTCATCACATTTTGTTGGAAGACTGGGAGAAAATGGCAGACCCGGAAGGTACGATTTTTGTGTCGATTCCCACGTTGCTTGACCCAGATTTAGCACCAGTTGATCATCATATCATTCACGCTTTTACACCACATTGGATAGATGATTGGCAAGGTCTGTCTGTAAAGGATTATGAAGCAAAAAAAGAAAAAGCTGCTAGGCGAATTCTTGAACGTTTGGAGAAAATTTTTCCGGGTTTAGATACAGGGTTAGATTACCTAGAAGTGGGAACACCACGCACTCATCGTCGTTTTTTAGGCCGTGATGATGGTACTTATGGGCCGATTCCTCGACGCAAATTGCGGGGGTTACTAGCAATGCCGTTTAATAGAACTGCAATACCAGGACTTTATTGTGTGGGAGATAGTACTTTTCCTGGACAGGGTTTGAATGCAGTAGCGTTTTCTGGTTTTGCTTGCGCTCATCGGATAGCAGTAGATTTGGGATGAACCAAAAATCTGCGTCTCTTCAGAGCGCAGAGTATCAATTGCAGATAACCATTGTTGCAGCAGGTAGTGGAACCACTTTCCTACCGTCCTTTTCACTCATATTAGACGCTAACAGATGTAATATTTCTTGCCGTTGTTCATCAGAAAGTAGGCTGGAATCTGCTTGACAGAAGAAATCCATCAGCACTTTCCCTGCTGACGAATTTTCTTCAAAGCAAAGCGTCACATCCATGTATTCTGGATAATTTACCACTTCATAGGACAATCCCAGATCATCTACAATTGTCTGCATTGCTTCCATTTGTAGCATATCTGTGAATCCCTCTCCTGTGAGAGCAGCATATTTAAAGATGGTGTCAAAGATAACGGCTTCTCTAGTATCAAGAGTGATGATCAAAAAGCCATTATCTTTTAGCATTTCCATTGCTTTTTGCACAAGCTGCGGCTCGTGATCTGGCATATGATACATCGAGTGGGTGTAGTGAATAATATCAAACTTTTCATCTGTCCAAAATTCTTCAATTTTTTCTGGATGAACTTTTAAATCAACATCAGCAAACTCTGAGGGATTAATTTTTTGTTCATAACGCTGTCGATGTAAATGGTTTGGTTCCACAGCGACATAACGAAGCTTGAATTCTTTTGGTATTTTTTGCTTGAGAGTACGGATCACCTGTACATCAAAATCACCTGGTCCAGCTCCTACACTTAACACAGCTACTTGTGGGGGCTGTGGCTTGAGGTATTTTTGCATCAAATCAAGACCAACTTGGCGGTTAACTTGCCAATTTTTCAGAAAAACTTGGTAGCCTGCATCATAGGCTTCATACAACTTGATTTCAATTTCTGTAGGGGAAACCATAAGCCTTCTCCTAACAATTTACAGTGTACTGTTACAGATATTCCAAAGCAATTTATCTGTGTTTCAATAACTTAACTTGACAGTATGTTTGGAAACTCTTGGGTAAATATAATTTGCTACTAAAAAAATTAATCCACTTATGCGGACTAATGGAAAATCAAAAATATAAAATTGGTATAGTTAGGTTTTGTCTGTATAATCGTGACTTCTGGAAGTTATGGATAGTATTAAATGAGACTTTTAAAACACTCTCTTACACTCAAATTATTTGCATCCAAATTATTAGCTTTTCATGACATAACTCTACAGGATTATTCCAGCAGTTGCGTGTTTATTGTTACAATTTCATCAATGTTGCTATATTTTATGAGTTCTCAATTAATTAGCTCATAAATTTACTAATATTTAATTAAATTTATACCAATAACTCCTACAAAAATAAAGCTAATACATAAAGCTTTGGCTGGGCTGATATGTTCTTGAAATAAAATTGCACCCAATATTGATGTCCCGATAATTCCTATTCCAGACCAGACAGCATACCCAACACTAACTTCAATTGTTTTAAGGGAGAATGCAAAAAAACTAAATGCTAAAGGATATCCAGTAACTGCACCCATTAAGTACATTGGTTTTGAGAAGCCATTTGCCAATTTTAGAGAAATAGTCCCAAAGATTTCACAAGCGATCGCCAAAAACAAAAAAACCCAGGCCATTAATTTATTCTCTAGCTCATAATTAATAATTTAACGCGATGTGGTGATGTGTGACTGATTCTAAAACCAAGTTGCTAAAAATGCGATCGCCTTGTCGAGATACAAGCCTATGTCACTTTAAAAGCACAAGCGATCGCTAATTCTGCATGTTGCTTGAGTGTTTCTTGATCTAGGGTTGAAACTGAGTACTGGGGAGTCGTGGCAACTAGGCTATCAATTCGCATTCTTGCTGCTTCCACAATGCGTTCATCAAGGCTAGAATTGCTGAGAGAATTGACAAAATCTTGAGCGATCGCAAAAGTGCGTTCCACAGATGATGAAGGTAGATTGCGCGAGACAATGAATAAATCACAGCCAGCATTAAATGTCTGCGCCACAGTCCCAGTTTTAGAATACATCTTTGAGACTGCTTTCATATCTAAATCATCAGATACTATCACCCCTGCAAAATTCAATTCTTCTCTGAGTATTTCTGTCAAGATCGTCTGGGAAAGTGTCGCAGGCACATTAGGATCTATCTGAGGGAATAAAATATGAGCAGTCATGATCATCGGTACTTCTTCGGCGATGAGTGTTTGAAAGGGTATAAGTTCGCGATTTCGTAGTTCTCCTATTGTTAAATTCAGTATCGGTAACTCTAGATGGGAATCTGTGCTGGTATCTCCATGTCCAGGAAAGTGTTTAGCACAACCAATAATTCCAGCCTCCCGCAATCCCAGAAAATAATCACGCGCACCAGCAGCAGCAGTTTCTGGGGTGATACCAAAAGCACGAGGTCCGATAATTGGGTTATCAGGATTAGAGAAAATATCTGCTACAGGCGCCCAAGATAGATTAATTCCTAATGATTTCAGTTCTACCCCTGCTGCTTTAGCGACTTCACGCGCACGGGACTGCAACAAAAAAGCATGGGGAAATCGAGTGATTGGTAAATATGGACGATGGACACTACCACCTTCATGATCAATAGTCATCAGCATCGCATCACGTTCAGCATATTGCCGAATTTGATTAACTAGATCCTGATAGATTTGCAGCCATTCTTCGTAGTGAACACCGTAACTAAAGTTCTTAGCATAAAAAATAATCCCCACTGGTTTGAGTTCGCTCAGAATACGTTTATCATCATCGTTTAATTTAGTATCAGAAATACCGACGATTAAATGATGTCCAAAACGATGCAAATCTGGCGCTGCTGCCATTATGGGTTCCTTCCTACTCAGATTTTTCAGGATTTCCAACAACTCTAGTTAGAGTAAACTTAGTACAAAAGTGCATAAATTCATGGCGAAACTTTGACACTAAAACTCCGCTCCGCGTCCCTTTGCGTTTGTACTTAGGCTTTTAACCCCAATTGACTAAGAAAAAATTTTAACCGATTTTAACTCTGAAAAAATGGGGGAACATCACCAAGAATCTTAATTCGCTTGAGCAAGTTTGAACTCTTAGCCGAGAGTTTAGTTCAGGGATTACTGATCAGTATTAATTTTGGTCAAAAATCCGTGACAATTGCCAGCTTTTTATGAGATTTCTGATTTTTCAGACTCAGGTTCAGATTTTTGAGAGTTATTTTTGCTTCATTTGGTTGCATAATCACTGCTTCATAAGGTACAACTCCGGCTATTTCACTGTTAATGCAACGAGCCGCGACTCGTGACAAATCCAGACTGCGAGGAGGAATATAAGGACCGCGATCGTTTACTCGCACAATCACTGCTTTACCAGTTTGCAAGTTAGTCACTTTTAAAAAGGTATTAAAAGGCAAGGATTTATGAGCAACTGTCAATTCATTTTGATTGAATATTTCACCATTTGCCGTTAAGCGGCCATGAAAAAATGGGCCATACCAAGAAGCCAAGCCATACATCTTTTTCTGGGAAGGCTTTAAGCCATACATCTCTAATTGACCTTCTACAAGTGATAATGCGGGTGCGCTCATCGCGATACGCAGGTTATTCGTCCATTCAATTGCTAATAATTCAGCGCTTCGGTTGGCTTTTTGGGTAATTTGTTTGTTAATGCCAAACAGATAGCGATTTCCTGACATTAATGCTGGGACACCATCAACTAATGCTGGTTGCAGCTGTGATGCATTTAGATTTGGTGACTGCAACAGTCGCCGCAAACGTTGTTGCATCAAACTTGCTTGTAATCTATTGGGTACATTTGCAATCAAACGGTTATTCACCCAGACTTCGTAATTACTTTCGTCGCGATGCACAACAGCTACGGGGAAAGCTGAAGAAAAACTCAAAACTGGTTCAAAAGCACTAGAAAAACGGAAGAAATTATGCAGTGATTGTGCTAGATGTAGCGTCCTCAAGGAGGAACGCAAAATCTTATCTGCGAGAAAATCTGGTTGGGTAGAAGTTGCTTCTATAAATGTAGCGGCTGATAAATTCTTGGCAGTTTTGACAAAAGGCTGTCGAATTTCAGTCAGTTGGAGGGAAGAGCAAAATTGATTTTTGCTGCTTTTAGCTTTTGCTTTCAAAGCATTTGATGGTTTATTTCTGATAGGTTTTGATGTCTTGTCTCTCCAATCTATTTTCAAAAAACGTGTAGGTAGTAGCGTCGTAGTCCAAAATTTTACTGGTTGCTTTGGCTGTACAAAAAATGGATGAGGCTTACTAACCAGTTTACCTATATTGGCAGAAATTTTTGTCGAATCAACTTTTGATGCAATGCTTGGTGGCAAGCTTTGATTCAAAGACAAAAATGAACCAATCCAGGATGTAACCCAAAGTAGTCCAAACAATATCATGGTTATTGTCAATGTTCAGAACACAGCACCTTCCTACAGGTGCAACTTTATTTATGTTTTCCCAAGTTTCTTAACAACTATTTGTGCATAAATTCTTTCCTTTTGAGAAGAATATGCATTGTCTAGATACACACCAAATGAGCGATTACCAGCAGGGATCATCTTATACCGTTAATGCTCAATAAGCAAATCAAAGTTTCATAAAATTTTTAGATATGAAAGGCAAATTATACTGGTTTTTCAATTTAAATTTTTTATAAGAGATACAAATCAAGCCTAGTAAACATGCAAAAATCTGCTAACAACCAACTTTTTTATTACGTATTGTAAAGAAATGACAAGTCTTGTTTTTTACATTGCCGATGTGTTTGCTGAAGCAAAATATACTGGTAATAAACTAGCTGTTTTTACCAATGCTGCTAATCTGTCTTCAGAGCAAATGCAGGAAATCGCTAAAGAAATGAACTATTCTGAGACTACATTTGTGACTTCAACCGAAACAGTATCTGGAGGATATGATGTAAGAATATTTACACCTAATCAAGAACTACCTTTCGCAGGTCATCCTACTTTAGGCACAGCTTATATCCTCCAAAAAGAGATTATTCAAAGTTCAGTTAAAAAAATTTTATTAAACTTACAAGTTGGGCAAATACCAGTAACAATCGATGACACGAATGCTGCTGGTGAATATTTGTGGATGCAGCAAAAAGCGCCAACTTTTCATCAAATATTGGATAGCCAAACAATAGCTGAAGTTCTGAGAATACAGTCACAAGAGATCGATTCTCGTTTTCCAATTCAAGCAGTTTCTACAGGAGTTCCCTTTATTATTGTCCCTCTAAAGACTCTGGAATCTGTCAAGCGAATTCAGGTCAATAAAGAGAAATATTTTGAACTGATTAATAGTATGGATGCGAAATGTATTCTTGTATTTTGCCCAGAAACATACAAACCAGAGAATGATCTGAATGTGCGCGTATTCTGTGATTATATCGGCATACCGGAAGACCCTGCTACTGGTAGTGCCAATGGATGTTTAGCTGGCTATTTAGTTCAATATTCTTATTTCGGCAAATCAGAAATTAATCTACGAGTTGAGCAGGGATATGAAATTAACAGACCTTCTTTAATTTTGCTGCGAGCCGAGCAAAAAGATACAACCATAGACGTAAATGTAGGAGGAAAAGTAGTGATGGTAGCGAAGGGAGAGTTTGTGTGAGGTGAAGAACTCAGAGACAAGCAGGACAAGCAGGACAAGGGAGAAAATAGAACACAAACCCACAAATGACCAATGACAAATGACCAATGACCAATGACAAATGACCAATGACCAATGACAAATGACCAATGACAAATGACCAATGACCAATGACAAATGACAAATGACCAATGACAAAACACAAATGTAACGGTTTGCAAAGTATAATGAGTACGGCAAAACCCTTAAGAAATATTGAAGAGCAGTAAGGTTAAATGCGAGTAGCGATCGCCGGAGCTGGACTAGCAGGACTTTCCTGTGCAAAATATCTGACAGATTTAGGTTACACCCCCATTGTTCTGGAAAGCCGGGACGTACTAGGAGGGTTAGTAGCTGCTTGGCAAGATGCAGACGGCGACTGGTACGAAACTGGTTTGCATGTCTTCTTTGGGGCTTACCCCAACATGTTGCAGCTACTGAAAGAACTGGGTATTGAAGACCATTTGCAGTGGAAAAAACACACTATGATCTTCAACCAACCAGAAAAACCAGGAACATACAGTAGGTTTGATTTTCCAGAATTGCCAGCACCTTTAAATGGGATTGTGGCAATTTTGCGGAACAACGATATGCTCAGTTGGGGAGAAAAAATCGAGCTAGCCAAGGGATTAGTTCCCGCGATGCTCCGAGGACAAAAGTATGTTGACTCCACAGATCAATATACTTTTTCCGAATGGCTCAAACAGCAAGGAGTCAGCGAGGATGTGCAACAAGATATTTTTATTGCTGCCTCAAAATCGCTAAATTTTATCAACCCAGATGAAATTTCAGCCATAGTATTACTGACTGCCTTGAATCGCTTCCTCCAACAAAAAGATGGCTCAAAAATGGCTTTTCTGGATGGTTCACCAACAGAACGTCTCTGTAAGCCATTGGTAGATTACATTACAGCACGTGGCGGAGAAGTACGGTTAAATGCCCCATTAAAAGAAATTTTGCTCAATGAAGACGGTACGGTGAAAGGGTTCTTGATGCGGGGACTCAATGGAGCAGCAGATTATGTAGAAACTGCTGATGTTTACGTCTCGGCAATGCCAGTAGACATCATGAAGGTGATGGTACCAGATTCTTGGAAGGAAAATGACTTCTTCCAAAAGCTGGAAGGGTTAGAGGGCGTGCCTGTGATAAACTTGCAGTTGTGGTTTGACCGCAAACTTACTGATATAGACCAGTTGCTATTTTCGCGCTCGCCTCTACTCAGCGTTTACGCTGATATGAGCAATACCTGCCGTGGGTACACCAATCCTGAGCGCTCTATGCTGGAATTGGTTTTGGCTCCGGCAAAAGATTGGATTGCCAAATCCGATGAAGAGATTTTGCAGGTAACTCTTGCCGAATTGCAAAAACTCTTTCCCTCACACTTTCACGGAGACAATCCAGCAAAATTGCTGAAATATCATGTAGTCAAAACGCCGCGTTCAGTTTATAAAGCAACTCCTGGTCGTCAACAGTATCGTCCTTCTCAGCAAACACCGATCAGCAACTTCTTTCTGAGTGGGAGTTACACTATGCAACCCTATCTCGGTAGTATGGAAGGTGCTGTGCTTTCTGGTAAGCTGACAGCGCAGGTAATTGCTGAAGGACACTCAGTGGCAAATTCATCAAACCTGCAAATGCAAACCCCCCAGCCCGCAACGAATGCTGCAACTGTCTGATTCCCCCCCGCGCATGAAACCGCCGGTCTCTGTGGATGAGTCCTATCAACTTTGCCGTCAAATTACAGCAAAGTACGCCAAAACTTTTTATCTTGGCACTTTGCTGATGAGTAAGGCAAAACGTCCAGCCATATGGGCAATTTATGCCTGGTGTCGCCGTACCGATGAATTGGTAGATGGCCCGGCGGCTGCTATTACCACACCAGAAACTTTAGATAAATGGGAACAGCAGCTGGAAGCCATTTTTGCGGGACATCCAGTAGATAATTTTGATGTAGCTTTAGTGGATACCCTCCAGCGCTTTGCGATAGATATCCAGCCCTTTCGGGATATGATTGCCGGTCAGCGTATGGACTTACACCGCAGTCGCTACGAAAATTTTGACGATTTATACCTGTATTGTTACCGTGTTGCTGGTACGGTAGGACTAATGTCAACGGCGGTCATGGGAGTCGATACCAAGCAAAACACCGCTCCTTGGAACCGCAATCAACCACCTTATATTCCCACCGAAGAAGCGATCGCACTCGGAATTGCCAGTCAACTCACCAATATCCTACGGGATGTACATGAGGATGCACGACGGGGAAGAATTTATATCCCCCTAGAGGATTTAGCGCGATTTAATTACACTGAAGAAGATTTGTTCAAAGGGGTGGTGGATGAACGCTGGCGTTCCCTGATGCGTTATTTAATCGCTCGCACTCGCCAATTTTACAAAAAAGCAGAAAAGGGAATTAGCTACCTCTCTCCAGATGCGCGGTTGCCTGTATGGGCGGCTCTCATGCAATACAGTAGAATTTTGGAAAAGATTGAGCGTAACGACTACAACGTTTTCAATCAGCGTGCTTACGTGCCTCAGTGGCAAAAGCTAGGCAGCTTGCCATTAGCGTGGTTGCGATCGCAAGTGTTATAGATTTAGTCATTTGTCATTTGTCATTTGTCCTTTGTAACAAGTAGTAACTATAAATCAATGACCAATGACCAATGACCAATGACTATTGACTTACATCTAAACATCTGCTAGTATTTATATTCGACATAGGTGGAGAGGTGGCTGAGTGGTCGAAAGCGGCAGATTGCTAATCTGTTGTACGGATCGAAAGGCCGTACCGAGGGTTCGAATCCCTCCCTCTCCGTTCTCAGGTAGAGACGCGATAGCTCGCGTCTCTATTTTATTTAGAGTTTGAAAAAATTAACTACTTTACTCCTATTGGCAGATGCTATTATTTACGGTTTAGAAATCACAGATTAAACTTATCTTGCAATTAAGAAATTAACTTGCATCTGTAAATGATAAGCTTCTGAGCAAAATAGGAGTGTAATCGAAGTATATGAAAAAAACTATTAATGCCTTTGCTTTAGCCATAATTACTTTCACAACAGGGGTTTTAGTCGCAGCTTGTGGTGATACGAACAGCCAATCTTCTAGTAATCCCCAGAATACCAATGATAGTGGAGCCACTAGTACCCCAGTAGCTGCAACTACAGAAGGTTTAAAAATAGGTTCACTGCTACCAACAACTGGTGACTTAGCTGCGATCGGACAGCAGATGGTAGAGTCTGTTCCCCTACTCGTAAATACCGTCAATGCTTGTGGTGGCGTTAATGGACAACCAGTGACTGTAGTCGCAGTGGACGATCAAACTGATCCCAAAGCTGGTGCTGCTGGTATGACAAAGCTGGCGACCTTAGATAAAGTTGCTGGTGTAGTTGGTTCCTTTGCTAGTAGTGTTTCTAGTGCAGCCATCTCCATTGCTGTACCGAATAAAGTTATGCTGGTTTCTCCCGGTAGCACCAGCCCCGTATTTACCGAAAAGGCAACAAAAGGTGACTATAAAGGCTATTGGGCGCGTACTGCACCTCCAGATACCTACCAAGCTCAAGCTTTAGCCCAACTTGCTAATAAAAAAGGTTTTAAGAGAGTCTCCACCGTCGTGATTAACAATGACTATGGTGTAGGCTTTGAAAAAGCATTTGTACAAGCATTTGAAAAATTAGGGGGAACCGTAGTTAACAAAAACAACCCCGTTCGCTATGACCCCAAAGCCACTACATTTGATACCGAAGCGCAAGCGGCTTTTGCAGGTAAGCCAGATGCAGTACTAGGCGTATTCTACGAAGAAACCGGATCTCTATTTCTGAAATCCGCATACCAGCAAGGTGGGACTCAAGGGGTGCAGATCATGTTGACTGACGGTGTAAAATCAGATACATTCCCAGATAGAGTTGGTAAAACTCAAGATGGTAAATACATTGTTGCTGGAGCCATAGGTACAGTTCCCGGTTCCAATGGGAAAGGACTAGAAGCTTTTACTAAGCTTTGGCAAGAGAAAAGGAAATTTGCACCAGCACCATACACTCCCCATGGTTGGGACGCGGCTGCTTTATTAGTCCTATCTGCTCAAGCTGCGAAGGAAAACACAGGCGTCGGAATCGCCAGTAAAATCCGTGAGGTTGCTAATGCTCCTGGTGTAGAGGTTAGTGACGTATGCGAAGGTTTGAAATTACTCAAAGAAGGTAAAGATATAAATTACCAAGGAGCTAGCGGTAACGTAGATATTGACCAAAATGGCGATGTGGTTGGTGTCTACGATGTTTGGACAGTGGGCGATGATGGCAAAATCAAGACTATTGAGCAGGTTAGTCCGAAGTAGGGATCGGGGATCGGGGATCGGGGATTGGGGAAAATCAATAGAAAGTGATTTCCCCTTGTTTCATCTTCCTTTTCTTCCTTGTCCTCCTTGTCCTCCTTGTCTCCCTTTCCTTGTCCCCAATCCCCAATCCCCGATCCCCTATTTTTTATATACCGAAGTTATAACCTACTCCGAGTGTTAAGCCGATATCAGTGTCATCAAAAAATGCTGCGTTGATCGCTGCTGTTGCGGTGAATCGATCGCTCAGTGGAAAATCTACACCACCAGATAAAAGAAAAGTAAACTCAGAGTCATCACCTGTTTTAATCGCTGCACCACCACCGACGTAAGGAGAAATTGGTACAGGTTGATTAAAAGTATCTCCTAACTGCTGGAGGGAAAAATCGTAGGTGATGGGAACTAGAATTGTGGTGTTGTCACCAAACACTGCTGATGGTCTGACAGATAAACTTCTTGACAGACCAACTTTGCTAATGACCATAAAATTGCCATCACCTAAAGAGGATTCACCACCATTCAAACCAATGTTTGCTGCTACACCGATATAGCTAGATCCTCCACGAGTTGCTCGACCTGGAAGAATATCTGATTGCGCTACTTTAGGAGCAGGAGCAGATAATTGAGTACTTGGCTGTTGATTTTGCTCTTGGTTTTGAGTCGTAAGTGCCGCAGATGATGTTGCTACTGTACCAGGAACGGGTGTAAATGTCGGACTATCTGTTTCTGGTGTAGCGATCGCCGAAAACTGTTCCTGATTTTGGCTAGAATCGGATACTACTGAATTTTCTACTGCATTACTTGTTACAGTAACTGCGTCTGTTTCAATGCTAGCAGAGTCAGCCGTTTGAGCAACAGCAGGCAAACCACCAGCTAAAACCGCAACAGTTGCTACACTAACTAAACCGACTACTCCTGGATTAAAAACAATCTTATTCACATTCACTCCTCAAACAATATTACTTTTATAGATGATGGGTTTTGCCCATATTGAGCCAATTTTGGCAATATCTACATTTAACATCAAAAAATCTATTTCTACATCCCTGTTTTTAAGGTAATACAAAGATTTGGATATTCACTATATATAGAGATAGATCCTCAATTAAACGAATGACAAAAATTATTCAATCAACAAAAAATTAGCTCATAATAATTATTATATTTTGATTTTATTATGATTAATTATCAATGGTAATTTTTTAGTGACTTTTTTAATTATTTTGGAATAGCATTAAAAGATAAATGTTTACTAATCCTTTATAAATAAAAGCTTAGAATTAATTCTTGTTATTAAACACCCAATACTACTTGGATAAAACAAATATATTGACATTTATACTCCAATACGGTTCAGTTAAGGCTAAAAACTAAAACTAGCGTAGGTTGGGGAGCCAGTGCGTTGCGGGGGTCCCAAGAGTTGTAGCACCTGGCGTTTGAGGAACGTAGACGCGCCCTGCGCGGCTGATCGCAGAGTAACCCA
>NZ_JBHFLM010000007.1:0-31966 GCF_041928655.1 Pelatocladus sp. BLCC-F211
AAAGAGGAGTTTTTCAAAAAGGACATTATGTAGGTTGGGTGGAACGGAGTGTAACCCAACATTAACCAGACTATAATGTTGGGTTTCGCTGTCGCTACACCCAACCTACAAAACTACAGTTCTCAAAGTAGACGTGGTTTACTTAGCTTCTTGGGAATTTGAATTGGCTTCTAGATTTTCACTATTAGAGGAATTTAT
Organism: Pelatocladus sp. BLCC-F211; assembly: GCF_041928655.1. Classification (NCBI taxonomy): domain Bacteria; kingdom Bacillati; phylum Cyanobacteriota; class Cyanophyceae; order Nostocales; family Hapalosiphonaceae; genus Pelatocladus; species Pelatocladus sp. BLCC-F211. The sequence continues at coordinate 199 of NZ_JBHFLM010000007.1, forward strand.
TGCTAACGAAGTTCCAGAGGAACCATCTAGAAGTAATTCATTGGAGTCTTCTGATATCAACGTTGGTTCTGGGAAAACGAACCGCAAAAAAGGAGGGGCTAAAAAGGTTGTGATGATCACCATCATGATAATTGCTGCTTCCAGTGGTTTCGAGAGAATATTAATACTCGAACCAATACCAAGAAACACCAATCCGACTTCACCACGGGGAATCATTCCTACACCAATAGCCAAACGATTGATTTGAGGTTGACCAAATACGCTCAAGCCTGTAACAAGTTTACCAAGAATGGCTACTATGATCAGGAAAGTAGCCATCGTTAAACCTTCTCGGTTCGTAGGAACTGCTGGATTTAAAACACTCAAGTCAGTTTTTGCGCCTACAGTCACAAAGAAAATCGGCACCAGCATATCAGCAATCGGAATGATTTGTTTTTGGAGTTCTTTACGTTTATCTGTTTCTTCCAAAACCAAACCGGCTGCAAAAGCTCCTAAAATAGCTTCTAACTGGATGACATCAGCAATATAGGCCATTACAAAAGCGAAAATAAACGCTGGTATGACCAGTTCACCACGTGTTTTGAGTTTATCAACGATCGCCACAAAAGTTTTGTTGAAAAAGTTACCGAGAGCGATCGCACCCAAAAGAAAACCACTAGCACTGATAATTAAATAAACAACCTTGCCAACATCAACAGCACCATCTTTAGCAAGACTTGCTACCACCGCCAGAACAATAATTCCTAGTACGTCATCGATTACAGCTGCACCAAGAATAATCTGTCCCTCCTTGGAATTGAGACGCCCCAATTCTGACAAAACTTTGGAAGTAATACCAATACTAGTAGCAGTGAGTGCTGCGCCAGCAAAAATTGCTGGAACTGCGGGGATACCAAACAAAATCATTAAACCTGCTGTACCAGCAGCAAAAGGTACGACTACCCCTACTACTGCCACAATAGCCGCTTGAATACCCACTGCCATCAAGTCTTTTAAATTTGACTCTAGACCGATTTCAAACAGCAAGATAATTACACCCAGTTCTGCTAAAACAGAAATTACCTCCGACTGAGTAACAAATACACTTTCTGCTGCATCAGGATTCAAACCAGCAGTGGTTTTGAGAAAGGAGATGATTAAAGAACCTGAACTGTCCGCGCCTGTTTCCGGAAATACCAACAGATGCAAAACAGATACACCCACCACTACACCACCTACAAGTTCGCCTAAAACAGGTGGTAAACCAAAGCGGTTAGATAATTCTCCACCAAGTTTACTAGCAAAGTATACTACTACCAAACTCAGCAGTACTGCTGCCACTATTAGCGAACTATCAGCTGTTTCACCTGTAGTTGCGAGTAAGGGTAACGATAAGTTGATTGAGCTTATAAACTGCATTGATTCTGTGCAAATCATTCTTTACTAATGTATCTGTTGTTAGTTGTTAGTTGTTGGTTGTTTGTTGTTTGGAGAATAAAGCATCAACCACCAACCATCAACAAATAACCATTACCCCTTTGACAATTGTAGGAGACGCTGCCAGTGGGACTCTGACACTGGGACTACAGATAGTCTAGGAAGACGCACCAAATCAAAATTTGCAAAGCTACTATCTTGTTTAATTTGACCTAGAGTAACGGGTTGAGGCATTCTTTGAACAGCCCGCAAATCTACAACTACTCGTTTAACATCATTTAATTTTGGATCGGGGTAAGGTTGACTAGTAACTTCTGCTACACCGATAATTTGCCGCTCCTTGCCAGTGTGATAAATTAACGCTAAATCACCAGTGTTAATTGTGCGTAGATGCTTGAGGGCTAAGGCATTGTTAACTCCATTCCACACTGTACTGCCATTGTGTTCTAAATCTGAGTAAGAATATTCCTCCGGCTCAGTTTTGAGTAACCAATACGCCATGAAAGCATCTCCAAAAGTTCTCGTATATTTTTCAAGTATCTAAAAATGTAACCATCCTAGATATAGTAATAATCACGTGTCAAAGTAGAAACACATAATCAATTCATGGTTAGTAGTTAGTGGTTAGTCAGGACGCAAAGCTTTGTGGCTTCGCGCAGGGTACAACTAACAACTAAAAACTAATAACTACTAAAAAATAATTTCGAGGAGTGAAATTTATGAATAAACCCGCTTGGTTGGGTTCTCGGTTATTGACTGGGAACTTATGGAAGACTTTATCTTTAGGCCTACTTGTGTGTGTCACCTTTACCCAGCCAGTTTTAGCACAAGACAAACAAAGGATGTTACGGACTCTCACAGTTACTGGCCGCGGAGTAGAAGCAATTCCTGCTACCCTAGCTCAAGTTGTATTAGGTGTAGAGGTACAGGCTAAAACAGCCCAGGAAGCACAACAAGAGGCTGCTCGTAGGTCATCGGCAGTGGTAGCACTGCTCAAGACTCGTAATGTGGAGAAATTACAAACTACTGGCATTACTCTTAATCCAGTATTTAGTTATAAAGATAACATTCAACGTCTAACTGGTTATAGTGCTAGCAATACTGTAAGTTTCCGTATAGGTACTGATAAAGCTGGTTCATTGTTGGATGAAGCTGTTAAAGCTGGTGCAACGCAGATTAATGGTATTAGTTTTGTGGCTACTGATGAGGCGATCGCACAAGCCCAAAAGCAAGCACTCAAAGAAGCTACCCAAGAAGCTCAACAGCAAGCTGATGCTGTTTTTGGTGCTTTGGGTTTCCAGCGTAAAGAAGTAGTGAGCATTCAAGTTAACGGTGCAAACGCTACACCACCACCGCCACGTCCCATGTTCCGTGCAGAAGCAGCAAAGGTAGCAGATGCTTCCACTCCTGTAGAAGGTGGTGAACAGCAGGTAGAAGCATCGGTGACGTTGGAAATTAGTTATTAGTAGAGACGCGATTAATCGCGTCTCTACAATAGTCATGTGTTCTTACCAATGACCAATGACTAATGACCAATGACCCAAACTAAAAATTATCAGGATTATTATCCATCATCTCTCCTTCATCCCGCTTGGAACCTAGTAAATCTAGTTGATCTACTCTAATAACTGGGGAAGAACGGAGGGCGCCGGTGGTGCGATCGTTCCAAGTGTCAAACTTTAAGGAACCTTTAATTCCGATCAGACTTCCTTTACGTACAAAGCGACCGGCTACTTCCGCAGTATTTCCCCATAGCTCTAAGTTGAACCAATCAGGTTCATCATTATTGCGCGATCGCCGCCTCACCGCCAGTGTTAATTTACATTTGACACTGCCACTATCTTCAAAATACTTCATATCTGGGTCGCCGCCTACACGACCAACTAGGGTGACGATATTAATGCTCATAGTTATTGCCTTTCAGTACAGACGTACTTATCACACAATGATTTTTATAATAGCGAATTATCAAGCCATAAAAAGTATGTTAAATAATTAACAATTATAATTACTGACTATAATGATAAAAATTACTCTTTCTTACATGCAAAAGCGTACGGATATGTGCCTACAGCCAGAGAATATAAAACAGTAGCAGCAACTAATAAGCAAAAGATTCCCAAAACTTATACAAAATATAGCCTGCTTTACTAGACTCCGGTCAAAAAAAGTAATAGAATCCTGCACAATTCTCTCTCACGGTAGTAGTCAAAAGAATCAAATTAGGGGGCGACAAAACGCGTGGGCCTTTTCAGTAAGTTTTCCTTATCGCGAGATATGGGTATCGACCTCGGTACCGCCAATACCCTAGTGTATGTATCTGGTAAAGGTATTGTTCTTCAAGAACCATCAGTAGTTGCCATCGACCAAAACGAAAAGGTAGCACTGGCAGTAGGAGAAGATGCGAAAAAAATGCTCGGCCGAACACCTGGAAATGTGATTGCCCTGCGCCCCTTGCGCGATGGTGTAATTGCTGATTTCGATACAGCCGAACTCATGCTAAAAAGTTTTATACAGCGTGTCAATGAGGGTAAATCACTAGTACTACCTCGAATTGTCATTGGTATACCCAGTGGTGTAACAGGTGTAGAAAGACGAGCTGTGATGGATGCAGCTACACAAGCGGGTGCCAGAGAAGTTTACTTAATAGACGAACCTGTTGCAGCAGCAATTGGGGCGGGATTACCCGTAGCCGAACCAACTGGCAACATGATCATTGATATTGGTGGTGGTACTACAGAAGTAGCAGTACTGAGTCTTCAGGGTACAGTATTGAGTGAATCAGTCCGTATTGCTGGAGATGAACTAACAGAATCAATTATGCAGTACATGAAGAAAGTTCATAACCTGGTCATCGGGGAACGTACTGCTGAGGATATTAAGATTCGTATTGGTTCGGCCTATCCGATTCACAATGAAGATGATTTGATGATGGAAGTCCGAGGTTTACACTTACTTTCTGGTTTACCACGTACTGTAACCATCAAAGGGGCAGAAATTCGTGAAAGTATGTCAGAACCACTATCAGTGATCATTGAAGCTGTGAAGCGGACTCTGGAACGTACACCTCCAGAACTAGCAGCAGACATCATTGACCGGGGCATTATGCTAGCAGGGGGCGGCGCTTTGCTCAAAGGACTAGATACCTTAATTAGCCATGAAACTGGGATTGTAACCCACGTTGCTGCTGATCCTCTAAGCTGTGTGGTATTAGGTACAGGTCGTGTTTTAGAAAACTTCAAACAGCTAGAACGAGTGTTCAGTGGACGTTCCCGGAACATGTAATCAAAATAAGCAATCCAAGAATTGGGTTTGCAAATAATTCAATGTTGTTAATATTTACACGACTAGATAAAGGTATATATGTTTACAGCGCGTCGCTGGTGGGAGCATAAAGGATTCCATATTGGGCTACTGTCTCTAATAGTTGGTGGAGCTTGGGTACTCAGACAAACTCAAGGAGCTTTGTTACTGGAAATTTATCAGGGCGTTACCAGTCAGTTCCAGATTTTGCAGCCAGGGCCAACTCCAGAAGAACGGTTGAAAGATTCTCGTGTATTAGAATTAGAAGCCCAAATTACAGAATTAGAAAACCAGAATCAAAAGCTACAACAGTTGCTGGGTTACGTTGAAAAAGAGCCGCTCTCATCGCGTTCTATCCCAGCACGGGTGGTGGGACGCAGTGCGGACAATTGGTGGCAACAGGTAATTCTCAACCGGGGTAGTCAGGCGGGAATTCAAGAAGGTTTTGTAGTCAAAGCTGAAGGTGGGTTAGTCGGTCTAGTAGAAAATGTTACTCCTAATACTAGCCGCGTGTTATTAATCAGTGACATGAAAAGTAAGGTGGGTGTAAATATTAGCCGTACTGGAGCGAAGGGCGTTTTGCGGGGTGATGCTTCCGCAGAAGCGGTACTGGAGTTTTATGAAAAAGTTCCCAATGTCAAACCTGGTGATGTAATTGTCACATCTACCTATAGTCAAAAGTTTCCCTCTGGTTTGGCAATCGGTAAAATTAAATCTTTAGATTTAAAGAAACTGCCAGCATCGGTGGCGAAAGTAGAACTATTTCCACCAATTCGTTCTTTAGATTGGGTAACTGTATATCCCAAACCAGAAAATCAACAACTAGAAAATCAACAACTAGAAAATTCACAATCACAAAAATAAGGATGTAAACACCTTTTGAGCGCCTTCGGTGTAGGGTAGGGTGAATGTTTATATATATTTTTTTTGTGTACTTTGCACATAAGTAGTTAATAAAAAAATGAAAATTCCTGCATTTCGGGGTGGCAGGCAAAATAAGCCAAAATCGCGATCGCGAAAATCCATAATTAAAATCAACCCCATTTCACGTTGGCATCCCCGCCTTCGACTACTGGTAAATTGGGCTGTGATTTTTGGATCTGTGCTCCTATGCTTGCTGATGCTGCTCACTCGTCTTCCTGGTATGGAACTATTAGGTATTGGGCCTAATTGGTTATTAATTTGGGTAGTAGCTTGGAGTGTGAAGCGTACAGCTTTCCAAGGTGCATTCGCGGGTATAATTTTAGGCTTACTTCAAGATGCGATGACGTCACCCGATCCCACTCATGCACTCAGTCTAGCAGTAGTAGGATGTATGACAGCTTTGCTGCAAAAACAACGTTTTATTCAAGAAGATTTTATTTCAATTGCCTTAATTGTTTTTGGAATGGCAGTTTTGGTGGAAACAATCTTTGCTGTACAATTGGTTTTAATGCGCGATCGCAATGCAGTAGATATCTGGAGTTATTATCAAAAGGTCACCCTTGCCTCTGCTATAGTCAGTAGTCTCTGGGCGCCAGTGGTTTATTTTCCTCTGAATCGTTGGTGGCAACAACTGAAATTAGCCGAGCAATAATTTGTAATAACTTGGCTGTGGCTTGTCTGTTGACGAAATCATGGGGATCGTAGCGCGGTAAACTGTCTATAAAAAGATTCTCAAGCGACCTGTGCCATGACCTGCCACACTGGAATTTGCACGACAAACTCGGTTCCTTGCCCCACATTGGAATGACACTCGATCTTGCCACTGTGTTTTTCGGTGACAATTTGATAGCTAATAGACAACCCCAATCCAGTTCCTTTGCCAACGGGTTTGGTAGTGAAAAAGGGATCGAATAGTTTAGAGCGAACGGATTCCGGAATGCCGACTCCATTATCGGCAATGGCAACTGCGACCCAGTTAGTATCGATTACAGAAGTACGGATGGTGATGCTGGGAGAGGCGACCGCTGACTCTTCTAAGACATCAATCGCATTACTCAAAATATTCATAAACACCTGGTTGAGTTGACTGGGATAGCATTCAACCTCTGGTAACTGCGCGTAGTCTTTGATGACTTGAATGGCAGGAAAATCAGGTTTAGCTTTGAGGCGATGTTGCAAAATCACCAGGGTACTGTCGATACCTGCATGGATATCGACGGGTTTGAGTTCGGCTTCATCCAGACGGGAGAAGTTGCGTAGGGAGAGGACGAGGTGGCGAATGCGATCGCTGCCCATTTGCATTGAACTCAGCATCTTTAACAAATCCTCTTGCAGAAATTCCAGATCCAGAGCTTCTGCATGTTCTTGAATTTCGTCTACTGGATTGGGATAATGCTTCTGGTAGAGTTGAACAAATTCCAGTAAATCTTGAGTATATTCCTTCACATAGATCAGGTTGCCGTGAATAAAATTCACCGGATTGTTGATTTCGTGAGCAATTCCCGCCACCAGCTGACCGAGGGCAGACATTTTTTCACCTTGTACCAGATGCAGTTGAGCTTGCTTGAGACTTTCTAACGCTTGGTTGAGTTCATCCGTACGCTGTTCCATCACACGAGTAGCATTACGGAGTTGCAGATGCACCCGGATACGTGCTAAGACTTCCTCGTGCTGAATCGGTTTGGTGATGTAATCCACAGCACCCAGGCTTAAGCCTTTCACTTTATCGACTGAGTCAGAAAGAGCGGTCATGAAAATCACCGGAAGATCGCGAGTGGCGGGATTAGCTTTGAGCCTTTGGCAGGTTTCAAAGCCATCGATTCCTGGCATCATCACATCCAACAAAATCAAGTTGGGCTGAGAGGTTTGCATTCTTTGCAGGGCAGTTTCACCATTTTTGGCGATCGCCACTCGGTAGCCTTGTTCACTTAACAAATCAAACAACACTTGCAGATTGGTGGGGGTGTCATCTACAACTAAAATCGTGTTTTCCTGAGTCAAGCCATCAACAGACATAGTTACATACCTGAAATAAATAGTGGGTTGAATCGTGGGCTATATGATTACACCGCTCTTTCAAGCAAACGCAGGATAGCTTCATCGTCAAAGTTTTGGCTGAGTTCTAGCACCCGGTTGGCAAAGGCGACATATTCGGGTGCTAATTGTTTGATCCGGTTGGCTTCCTGTTGCACATCGGTGATGAATCCACCTTGAATAGCAGCGTAGAGGGCGGTGAGTTCTTCGGGTGAGGGCAGCACCAGGTCGCCTTCGTCGTCAGTGGTTGCAACTGCTTGGGTGAGTTCTGGTACAGCTTCGTAAACCCATTGCAACTGCAAAAGTCGCTGTAATTCGGCAAGTAGCCCAGTGAACTCGATGGGTTTCGGGAAAAAGCTACTACACCCAGCATCCAGACTTGCCTGCATATCCACTTGGGATAGAGTGGCAGGGGAGGCAATAATTGGGGTGGAAGCAAAGTCGGGCAGTTGACGCAGGCGACGAGTCATTTCTAAGCCATCCATCCCGGACATATGTATATCGGTGATAATCAAGTCGGGGCGCATTTGGATAGCGGTGTCTAAACCCGCTTGTCCATTCTTGGCTTCTGCTAGCTTGAAGCCCAATGGTTCTAGCATATTGACTGCGACCAGGCGGTTTTCTTGGCGATCATCGATTACCAAGATTTTGCGCCGTTCGCCTTGGTAGCCAATGACTTTTTGGTTGGCGATCGCCTGCCCTACTGTCCAGTCTGAAGCCAGGGGTAAGTCCACTTCAAACCAGAAGCAACTTCCTTGACCAAGAACACTCTCGACGTGAATAGTGCTACCCATCTTCTCGATGATTTGTTGACTGATGGCGAGTCCTAATCCAGTGCCTTCAGTGTTGCGTTCTCGTTTCCCTGCTTGCTCAAAGGGCAGAAAAATTGTGGATAGTTTTTCGGGTGCAATGCCAATGCCAGTATCTTTCACTTGGAAGCAAACCCGGTGGGTGTGATCGGATGCTGTTGGGGTATCGACTGGTTCAATCCGGAAGGATACTGTGCCAAAGTCGGTAAACTTGACAGCGTTACTGAGCAAATTTAACAACACTTGCCGTAGTCGTTTATCATCGGCATGGATGGCGGTGGGCAGCTTGGCGGCGGGTTGATAATGAAACTCTACGCCCTTTTGCTCGGCTTTGACACGGCAAATATCAACGGTGGAGGTCAGGAAGTTTGCCAAATGGAAATCTTGGGGATAGAGTTCCATCTTCTGCACTTCCAACTTTGACAGATCCAAAATGTCGTTGATCAGCGTCAGTAGATGGGAAGCGCACTGGTGAATTATCCCTAATCCCTTCATCTGTTTGGTGGTGGTTGCCGGATCGCGCTGGAGGATTTGGGCATAACCTAGAATGCCATTGAGTGGAGTCCGTAGTTCGTGGTTCATGTTGGCGAGAAATTCGCTTTTGGTACGATTGGCGGCTTCGGCTGCTTCTTTTGCCTGTTGCAATTCAGCCGTGCGTTCTGCCACTCGTTCTTCTAGTTCTGCTTTACTTTTTTCTAAAGCGGTGAAAGATTCGCGCAGTCGTCCTGCCATTTGATTAAAGGAATGGGTCAGGCTGTTGAGTTCCTGGATATTGCCCACTGTCACTATTTGGTCTAAGTCACCAGCTGCCACTGCCTGACTCGCCTGATTTACGCGCAGAATCGGAATCGCTAACCAACGGGAAGTGAAGATGCCGACCGTCGTTGCTACCACCAAAGCCCCCACACAAAGCCAAATAGTAGTTTGGGTGTTGGCGTTGATTTGCGCCATGAAACTGCTTTCTGGGACACTGGTGACAACGAACCATTCCAAGCCATATTGGTCGCGCCAGGGAGCAATATGCACATGATACGGCTCGCCTTGCAGATTGATTTTCAGGTGTTGAGCATGGGTCAGGGTGTGCAGGTCTGGAATTCTTTGTTGCAGTTGCTGGGCAATGGTTTTAACGACTGGATTAGGGCTGTCTGTTGCTTTGAGGCGTTTAATTTCCTGATTGGCGACAGTAAAAGGCTGTTCCTGGGCAGAATTAGCCACCAACATCCCATCGCGCTCTAGGATAAATACTTGCCCGGATCGGCTAATATCTAAGTTTCGCAAAAATTCGCTCAGTTTCAACAGATGGATGTCTGTGCCTACAATGCCGAGTAATTGATTATTCTGGTCATAAATCGGACGACCCGCCGATGCTGCGATGTAAGGGTACTTCTCAATGTAGATTGTGTAAATTTGAGACCAGATCGGTCGTTTTTTTTGGATTGGCTCTGTATACCAGGGAGAACTAAAGTTATCAAAATCATAGGTATTTACCACTTGCGTTCGTTCGCCTTGGCTGTTGGTTGCATAGGTCTTGATCTTAGTTGGAGAGCGATCCCAATCGTCGATTGTGATTGTTTTACCATCAAAGCGGGCAGATCCAGTGCCGCCTCCTGTCGTCAATCCGATACCAATGTAGGTCAGGTCATAGGCTTGCATTTGCTTAAAGAAGTATTTGCCAACAGTTTGGCGATCGCGCACATTTAGCAATCCCATGCGTATAGCATTGGCATTGATTTGGTTGACTTGATGGGGAATTGCCAGGTAGGCATTCAAATGGTCATTCACTCGGCTGCTAGTGCGCTGCATCAACTGCTTTGCAAGATCCTGAACCGCCTTCTCACCATTTTTAAACGACAGGTATCCAACTAGTCCCACTGCCCCAAAAATCTGCAACACAAATGGCACAATTAATACCCATTGCAAGGGGAATGAGGGGCGATCGCCAGCCCCATCGCGGCGCCTTTCAGAAGCGATAGGTGGAGAGAGGTTAGTGGCGTTAGCCTGTGCGTCAGTATGTATTGTCTTAACCATGTTGCAAATGAAGGATGTGCGTCTTTATCTGAGGGATACTGCCACCACTCCAAAACCAGTGGAATTTAGACAATATCTTTAGATATAGTTCCCAGATTGACCAGTTCAAAGCACAATGAAAGAGAACCATTTACGCTCTTAGGTATCAATACTGCTATTTCACCGTCTCCAGATATAGAAGTAATACCAATTCTCCAAAATCAAGCACCAGATCCAAACCCGGAAAAGCAGGCTGCATCTAAGTTTATTAATTGCGAATTGTCCTCGCCCTTAATTTTTTCTAGAATTTTGCCAACCTCTGGCAAGATAGATTAAAGCTAGAGTTGAAATATTAGGGCTTAAGAAAATTAAAAATTTGTGATTAAATCAGATTCACATCCCCAACAACAAGCATGTACTGAGTTTGACCGAACAATGATGCGACGCTGTTTGGAACTTGCACAGCGCGCTTTGGGACGCACTTCCCCAAATCCAATGGTAGGGGCAGTGATTGTTAAAGATGGTGAAATTATTGGAGAAGGCTTTCACCCACGTGCAGGTGAACCGCACGCAGAAGTTTTTGCACTCAAAGCAGCAGGTGCAAATGTTCGTGGGGCAACTATCTATGTTAGTCTTGAACCTTGCAATCACTACGGACGCACTCCTCCTTGTTCAGAAGCATTAATTGCTGCTGGAGTGGCAAAGGTGGTAGTAGGTATGGTTGATCCCAATCCACTAGTAGGCGGTGGTGGTATTGCTAAGTTACGTGCGGCGGGTATAGAAGTAATAGTTGGAGTGGAAGAAGAAGCCTGTCGTCGCCTCAATGAAGGCTTTATTCATCGCATTCTCTACAAACGACCTTTGGGCATATTGAAATACGCTATGACATTGGATGGCAAAATAGCTACAACTACTGGTCATAGCGCTTGGGTAACTAACCAGGAAGCTCGTAGCTTAGTACATCAATTTCGCGCTGCCTGTGATGCTGTGATCGTCGGTGGAAATACGGTCAGATTGGACAATCCCCGTTTAACTAGTCACCAACAGGGAGCGCATAATCCTTTACGGATAGTCATGAGTCGCACTCTCAATCTACCTGCACAAGCTCATCTATGGCAAACTGAAGAAGCTCCTACCTTGGTACTAACAGATGTAAGAGCCAATGCTGCTTCTAAGGAAATGTTGCTCAAGCAGGGAGTAGAAGTAATAGAAATATCACCACTGACACCAGAACAAGTGATGTCTTACCTCTACGAACGGGGTTTTTGTAGCGTGCTGTGGGAATGTGGTGGAACTCTGGCAGCTAATGCGATCGCTCAGGGAGCAGTACAGAAAATCTTAGCATTCATTGCTCCAAAAATAATTGGTGGTAGCGATGCTCCAACACCCGTTGGTGATTTGGGTTTCACCACTATGACTGAAGCATTGTCTTTGGAACGTGTTGAGGTGCGTGTGGTGGGAGCAGATTGTTTAATAGAAGGATATTTACCACAAAAAGTTATTAGTCATTAGCATTGCTCATTAGTCATTGGTCATTTGTCAAGAGTTAATGATTAGTAGTTAATGATTATTAACTATGCTTAATCCCCAATGTCTAATTTCCAATGCCCAATGACTATTTTCATGAATATTGACGTTCATTAGCAAGATCACGGATGAGGGGTAGCCGAGATTGAATGTAGTCACACAGAAAGTCTGTTTCTTGGCAATCCAGCAAAGCTTGGGTTTTGGTTTGCTTAACCAACCACTGGACTAAGCTAGCATCATCTAATTGCAACAGCGTCTTTGTTTGGGTCGTTTCAATTACAGACCAAAGCTGACGCATAATCTTCGGAGTCATTAGACCTCCATTTTGTCATAATGTCAGTTGTCTTCAGGATACACAATTTAGATTGCAGCTTCCGGTATTAGCCAACAACCTGACATAAGTGTTATTACAAACTTAATAATTTGATTCATAACTTGATGAAGATTAAGAATAGAGATATTGCAGTTCTTGTTTAACAGAAATTAACCTAATTCATATTTGAATGTTTATTCAATCATGAATGTTGATTATTAAGTCGTAAAGCCTCTAAAATTTTTGCTTTAAATCCTATAGACACATATTGACTTTCGGTTAAAGTAGCGTTCATTACAGAACAACAAAAAGTTAAGATATTTAACTTGTGATTTTCGACTTCTAATCCCATCCCTGCATTTCTACTAATTTTATACACAATTCGTTAATTTGCTCTATATCAGGTTTGTCAGGTAATGTTGATTCTTCATATACCTTTTGCATCTCAGTCATTAAATCTTCTGCCATTTTCATTACTTGTTCATAAGAATAATCTCCTTGGCGAATTGCTTTTAATTCATCAATATCCCCAGCTATTCTTCTATCTACTATCAGTTCTCCTGTGCGTAATATTTCCAGCCCACTACGTAATAATCTAATACAGTGCATTCCGTGTTTCAAATCAAAACCTGACTTGCGTTCCATTTCCGCTCGCACAGGATTTCTATTTTCTTGCCATGATAAATATGCTTTCCACTCTCTTAAAGCAATTTGATAGCTTTGGCTTTTCTGAAGTAGGCGAATAAAATCTTTACGGCTATTCGTTAAATTTTGTGTGTATTCTAAAGTCTCACTAGGCAATGTATATTGTTTCAATACGGCTTTAAAATCAATATCTGCTGTGAGCAAGTTATATAATTCTTCTGCTTCTTCTAAATACTCAATTTTGCCTTTAATTAAGTGATATAGATACTCCAAAAAAGCATTTAACTCTTCTTTATTGAGTGGTGCTTCATCTTCTATACCAAAATCAACTGGTAATGGTTTCTTCGTTGATGGATTCAACAACCACTTACGATGAGTTTCCATTTTTTTGATTTGAGCAAAAGCATATCCAGAATAAGTATGCTTTATCTTCTTAGTTAAGAATATTTTTCTATGATTAATTAAATACTGTCCTACTGATGTTAAAACTGGATACTCATTCAGCCACAGCAATTCTAAGACATTGGGATTGGCTCCAGCTAATAACTGAATAATTTTTCTTAATTCATAGATGACTGTATCTTTATTTCCATCTAAAAATGAAAATATTCCTACTTCATCCCAACCACCATCTTTTTGTTCAATCCGGTCAAATCCTAAGTAATATCTTTTAGGGGCAATAAATACTCCTCGATAATCATAGTCTGAATCTGGACGATTTAAACCATATCCATGACTACCTGCTAAACCTATCAAAATACTTCTTTTTTCGACTTCGATTCTTTTCATATGTTTTTCTAGAGATGAAGTTTATTGCTAATAATTATTTTTAAGTACTAATACTGATTTTATTTAGCCAGTAGTTTATCGTATTTTTATATAATTTTCCTTGAATATACGTAAGTATAAACTACTATAGCATTTACTATATGTATTTTTATTTAGCAATGCAAATTTTTTATATTAAATTATACAAATATCAGGTAGTTTTGAAGAAATAATTGCCATACTTGATGAGGAAAATTTCTCTCTAGCGAGAATGTTTTTTATCACAAAAAATTTATTATGGCAACTTTAAAATCCTGTGTTTCTGCTTGTCGCTACTGTCGGCATTACACACCTTTAGGACAGCGCGGGGGTGTGTGTAACCTGTTAAATGTAGGAGTAAAATCTGGCTGGAAAGCTTGCTCTTTATCAATTCCATCATTTTCTCCTTCTTGGGAAAATATAAATACTATTCGCAACTGAAATTCTCAACAACGACAAATACTATTACTCATGATTGTAGTAATGATATTTGTCGTTTTTTGTTGATATTTAATATCAATTTTATGTGAATATGCATTCAATCCTAAAAAACAAAGAGCGAAGAATAATTAAAAACATAAAAATATTGATTTGGCGCAAGTTGCTTGATAATTGATATGACAATAAAGTTCCATGAATTATTAGCTAGCTATTAACAAATAATTATTTGACGAACACATGTTGTAGCAATTGAAAAAGGCTTGATATGAGACTTGATTTTGTTTTAGAAAAGCAAATTTTTCATCATGTCAAATAATTGACACTCACAGAGTATACTTAACATAAAATATTTAAAATTCATTTGACTAAAATAGACTGTGTAAAGTAAGATAGTAGATTGTCTGTCTAATTCCTGCTCGGATCAGGTAGACGCATTGCAAAAGCTGGCAACGGTAGTTTAAAAAACGCGAGCGATCGCGTTTATTTTATACGACAGTCAGCTACCTGTACGGCAACCCCATAAGGACAATTACATGACTTACGCAATTATTGAAACTGGCGGTAAGCAACTAAAAGTTGAACCGGGCCGCTTTTACGACATTGAACTGCTTTCTGCTCAACCCGATGAGCAAGTTAGCATAGAGTCAGTCTTGCTAGTACAACACAACGGTGAAGTTACTATTGGTCAGCCGTTAGTCGCAGGAGCAAAGGTAGAAGGGACTGTGATGCGACACTTGCGGGGTCGTAAAGTCATGGTTTATAAGATGAAACCGAAAAAGAAAACCCGCAAAAAGCGCGGACATCGCCAAGAAATTACTAGGTTGATGATCAATTCCATTAGCCTTAATGGTTCTGTACTTGCTTCCGAAGCAGAAGCTACTGTCAGTAGTGAAGTGGATAGCGAAGCAACGACTGAGGTTGCACAAGAATCTGCTGAATAATTTGTTATTGGTTAGTTGTTGGTTATTTCAATGAACTATCAACCATCAACGTACAACAATTTTTCTAAGGGAGAAAATCATGGCTCATAAGAAAGGAACAGGTAGTACACGAAACGGTCGTGACTCAAATGCTCAACGACTGGGTGTCAAACGCTATGGTGGTGAAGTTGTTCGCGCTGGTAATATTCTGGTGCGTCAGCGTGGTACTAAATTTCACCCTGGTAATAACGTCGGAATTGGTAGCGATGACACTCTGTTCGCTCTAGTTGATGGTGTCGTAACATTTGAACGCAAGGGTAAAACTCGTAAAAAAGTTAGCGTTTATCCTGCTGTGACTGAAGCTGTTGCTGCATCTTAAGATTTAATAATTTTAGGGTGGGTGTTGCTACTCGCCCTAATTTAAAAGAATCAAACCATATTGCGACATCAACTTTTCTACTAATGCACCAACTGCTAAACCCGTCAAAGAAAAGGTAGTTGTGATCCAAAATACTTGACTTTGGTTAAAAGCTGCGACTTGAAAATCTATTCTCACCAACATAGCCGCAGCAACCATGACTAAAATATCAAGAAAGAGCCGAAAACGGGCAAGAATGAGAAAGAATAAAAAAGCCCCAAGTACCGTGACTCCAAATGATTTCAGATTTGATCTAAACAAACTTACAGAATAGTCGCTCACTTTTGAGAAAGGAATAGTCAAGCTGGCAATAAAAAGCACAGTAGCGATCGCAAATACCAGCCATAATATCGGCTGAGTTTTTGATCTAGCAAGTAACCAGCCGAAAATAATATAGGTAAGCAACAGCAGTGTTAAAGAAAGCCAGGGTAGTCTTTTCAAAAATGGCATGAGGTAAGTTGTGATTACCATAGTGGGGAGTAATGCTTCATACTCAGCAGAGTCAAAATTCTAATATAAGCAGATTTTCTTACTTGTTTTGTCTGTAATCAATAGGCGATAATGCTCCGCCAAAATACAATTGAGCAATTTAATAGAATATTTACAGCAAAATTAAGTTATATATATCCTTAAAGATTTGTAAACTGTTAGCAGTTATGTAGCCTTGTGTTACATCTTGATTCAGGAAATATCATGAGACAACTTGTTATCGCTGAACGCGTGTGCCTCATTGGTCATATTGTATCAATGGTGTTTGGACTAGTAGGAATATTACTGGTCGTTCCTCACGCTGAAATTATTTTGAATTTAGCCGAGGTTGGACAAACCGCCATGCAATGGAGTATGGCTGGAGGCGGCGTAATTTATATGATTTTGGGAGCAGCAGCAGTTTCTTTGTATGCTTATAGAACATTAGGGTTAGGTTTGTGGCTCTCGTTTCTGCTGCCATCAGTGTTAATTTCTTTGAGTAGCGAATTACTAGGAACCAGTACTGGCTTTCCTTTTGGTCATTACAGCTACTTAAGTGGCTTGGGTTATAAAATTGGGGGTTTAGTACCTTTTACTATTCCTTTGTCTTGGTTTTACGTAGGATTTGTATCTTACCTCCTGGCCCGTGCAGGTTTAGAGGTTGACAAAAAACCGAGTTTGTGGCGTCATTTAGGTGCGATCGCTTTGGGTGCTTTGTTGCTCACTTCCTGGGACTTTGTACTAGATCCAGCCATGAGCCAAACGTCTCTACCTTTTTGGTATTGGCAGAAACCAGGAGCCTTTTTTGGTATGCCTTATCAAAACTTTGCGGGCTGGATTGGTACTGGGTCAGTGTTTATGACGGTGGCTGCATTATTGTGGCAAAATACACCGATCAAATTAGAGCGATCGCAACTTAATTTACCTTTAATTGTTTATCTCAGCAACTTTGCCTTTGCTACAGTCATGAGTTTAGCGGCTGGTTTTTCCATACCAGTCTTACTAGGCTTATTCCTGGGTGCAATGCCGGCTGTAGTTTTATGGTGGAAGACTCAAAGTAAATCTACAGAATTCGCTGTAAAATCTGCTGCCAGTAAAGGGCAAATAGCTCCGGTAGAAGTTGCTCTTAAATAAACCACCCACCGCCAGCCAAGGAAATCACGGTATGGCGGAGGAAGAATTGCCCAGAATGTTGGATTTCAAGCATCATTATTGATTTATAGGCATTTCCCTGTTATAGATTCCCTCTTCCCTTTGAAAACCGTAATTACATTAGCTCAATATTTTTACAGTGATAGACTGGTTCAGCATCATCAGTGCTTTTTCGCTTTTTGTACTACTTATACAAATACCAGCAGTAGCAATTTTACTGTCGCGCCTCCTCAAAGGGCCTCTACGTCATCCCCCGGTGACAGCACAAAACCCAACACCAGACATTTTAGGTAGTGTTAGTGTAGTAATTCCTACCTTAAATGAAGCTCTGCGGATCAGCCCCCTGTTGAGTGGCTTAAGTCGCCAAAGTTACGAAGTTAGAGAAATAATTGTTGTAGATAGTAATTCCCAGGATGGTACCCCTGACTTAGTCAAAGTTGCACAAAAACAAGACCCCCGCTTTCGGCTGATCACCGATGATCCTTTACCTCCTAATTGGGTAGGACGTCCTTGGGCTTTACATAATGGTTTTTTATCCTCTTGTGAAGCAAGTGAATGGTTTTTGGGTATGGATGCTGATACTCAACCATCACCAGGTTTAGTTACGGGTTTGGTAAAAACGGCAATCACAGGAGGATATGATTTAATTTCTCTTTCGCCTCAATTCATCCTTAAGTATCCCGGAGAGTGCTGGCTACAACCAGCGTTGTTAATGACGTTGCTTTATAGATTCGATCCTGCTGGTATAAATACGCAACAAGCAGAACGAGTCATGGCTAATGGTCAATGCTTTTTATGCCGCCGTTCTGTATTAGCTACTGTCAGTGGTTATACTAGTGCAAGAAGTTCTTTTTGTGATGATGTCACCTTGGCTCGACACATAGCCGCTTCTGGCTTTAAAGTAGGCTTTTTAGATGGATCAAAAGTCTTAAAGGTACGGATGTATGAAGGAGCAATAGAGACTTGGAAAGAATGGGGTCGCAGTCTCGACTTAAAAGACGCTTCTTCGCGCACTCAGCTATGGGCTGATTTATGGGTACTAACTTCAACTCAGGCTTTACCTGTTTTGATCATCCTCAGTTACCTATTCTTTTCTCCCCATCTCTCCCTCTCTCCTACTCCTCCTCTCCTATTACTGGGACTAAATTTATTTCTGCTGATAGTTCGCTTTGGTATGTTGTTGGCGATCGCACCCTGTTATGATCGCACTCAATCTATGGGTGGTTGGTTGTTTTGGCTTTCCCCACTGGCTGATCCCTTAGCCGTAGTCCGAATCTTTTTATCAGCAATCAGCACTCCACGACAGTGGCGGGGAAGAAATTATAATTAATAGTTAGTGGTTGATTGTCGGTAGTTATTCCCAACACCAAACAACACTATCAATCATTATTTTCATCGTTCAGGCGATCGCCACGTTCCAACTCCCAAAGAATTTGATTACCTTCTCGTCGGACTCGTGAAACAATCCAGTTACGCCAACGCCATTGATCACCACGACTAGTAACAGCACTAGGGTGGACATCCATTAAATCTGCTAACTCGGAACTAGTAACTAAGTAACCTTTTTCGGCAATTTCGTCAGCAATTCTTAGGGTTTCCACCAAGTTGCGGAGTTGTACAACCCTCATTTCACGAGGTAATTCTTCATGGGAGAGGGACGTTGAATGATTCGATGTATCCGTCATATTTATTTCTGATGCAAGGGTACTGATCTCTCGTATGTTTTTGTTAATTATCATCGATTCGGGATCAGAATCAGATACGCTTGCTACCACAACATCAGTTGATGTCCGTAAAAAATCATCAAATAAATTGATCTCAGAAATTTGTTGCAGCAATGGATTTTTACCACTGGCAAAAGCACGAGCGATCGTATCGCAGCGTTCGTTACCTTCGTTACCAGTATGACCCCGGACGTGTTGCCATTTTACCTGACGGCTGTTGAGTTGCTCAAGTTGTTCCAGCAAATCTTGGTTAAGAACAGGATTACCATCAGCCTTTTTCCAACCTTTTCTTTTCCAAGTTTTGATCCATTTATTGACACAGTTAATCAGATACTCGCTGTCAGTGTAGAGAGTAATCGGTTCAGTGTGTCCTGATGCTTTGAGAAAAGATAAAGCTGCGATCGCGGCTTGCATTTCCATTCTGTTATTAGTAGTTTTAGCAGCAGCATCGCCTATTTCATGAACCGAACCGTCACTGAAGTAGACGACAACACCCCAACCACCGGGGCCTGGGTTCCCGATGCAAGCACCATCAGTATATATACTTTGAATTGTACGTTGAGAAGACATATTGAAAATATTTTAGGCTTGCCGCAGAGTAGGAGTGATTAGCAGAGATTTTAGTTAAATTTTTTAAAGTGTATCAAAACTTTGCCAATGATCAAGAGTTTTCAGCACAATACTTCGCTTTCATTTGAGATCATGTTTTAAAATCGACCACAAATGCACACAGATAAATTATCCATTGGTCACTTAGCCAATTTTCTGCGGAAAAACTTTGCGATCCTCTGCGTTTAAGAACCATATAATTTTACGCAAAGCTGCACTTAACTAATCTCAATATCAGAGTTTTCTTGAACTTCCCAACGAAAAAGCCTTGGTAATTGAGCTACATCTAACATATAGTTTCCAAGCCATACAACAATTTCTATCACTAATGTAGTTCTTACCCAAATTAGTTCTTGATCTAGGCTAATGAGTGTCCAGCCTTCATATAACTGCCAAAAACGGTAGGGTAAGTATAAATAAGGAACCATTACCCACACAACAGAATGGAACTTTTTTAAGGTCACAAATTCTGATAGTATTTGCAAGCCAAGCATCAGAAAGTAGGAAGCAAACACCATTAAAACGCGAGAATAACCCCACACCACACCCCACAACAGCATTACTACTAACGGCAATACTATACCCAGTATTTGCATTGTACCGAACCAGATTTTATACCAATCTGGAAGGACTTCAGGTAGGATCATGGGTTTTGAGTGTCTCCAAGCCCAACCCACAACTACAGTGAAAGATGTCGCAACTAAGAAAAAGAGGATATTTTCTAACAATAGGTAGAGGTTCATCTTTTGTGCGATCGCTTGAGTTGTTCTTCCACAATTATGCTAGCTTTTCCACCTTTCCCACGAGGTTTGATAAATTAGCCGGATTTTGGATTTTAGATTTTGGATTTAAAGGATAAAAAAGATAAAGGGTAAAGAGAAACAACAATTCCTTTAACCCTTAGTTTGGGTAAAAAAGGAGATTACGTTTAGTGGAACCAATAAAACCGGAAGTAAAACAACGAGTCCAGGAATTGCGACAGTTATTACAACAGGCTAGTTATGCTTACTACGTCCTTGATTCTCCCATGATGGAGGATGCAGTTTATGACCAGTTATATCGGGAACTGCAAAACCTGGAAAACCAGTATCCAGAATTGGTCACACCGGATAGTCCGACTCAACGTGTGGGTGAAAAACCTGCTACACAGTTTACTTCGGTTCGCCACAACATTCCACTTTACAGTTTAGAAAATGCGTTTAATGTTGATGAGTTAAAGACTTGGGATCAACGCTGGCGACGACAAGCACCTCCACAAACACCAGCAGAGTATGTTTGTGAATTAAAGATAGATGGTAATGCTTTGGCTTTGACTTATGAGAATGGTGTTCTCACCAGAGGTGCAACTAGAGGCGATGGAGTCATGGGTGAAGACATCACCCAAAATGTGCGGACAATTCGTTCGATTCCCTTGCGGTTAAATTTGGCTGGTTTGCAAAACTTTGAACGGGTAGAAGTGCGGGGCGAAACTTTTTTACCTTTAGATGTGTTTAAACAAATTAACGAAGAAAGGCAAAAAGCGGGCGAGTCGTCATTTGCTAATCCTCGCAACGCCGCCGCCGGTACACTCAGACAGTTAGATTCTCGGATTGTGGCGCAAAGAAGATTAGATTTTTTTGCCTATACGCTGCATATTCCTGGTATGGACGATGCGAGTATTGCTAGTAGTCAGTGGGAAGCTTTGGCGTTATTGCAAAAAATGGGTTTTCGCGTTAACCCTAATGAAAAATTATGTGTTTCTTTGGCAGAAGTTGCAGAATATTACCAACACTGGGATACAGAACGACTGAATTTACCCTACATGACAGATGGGGTAGTGGTAAAGATCAATGCTTTTAAATTGCAAGAACAGCTAGGGTTTACACAAAAGTTTCCCCGGTGGGCGATCGCACTCAAGTATGCTGCCGAAGAAGCACCCACCCGTGTAGAAAATATTGCCGTTAACGTCGGACGTACAGGCGCACTGACTCCCCTAGCAGAAATGCGTCCCGTACAATTAGCAGGTACAACTGTATCCCGTGCTACTCTCCACAATGCCGATCGCATCGCTCAATTAGATATCCGCATTGGTGATACTGTAATTGTCCGCAAAGCCGGGGAAATCATTCCC
The DNA here is from genome assembly GCF_041928655.1 of Pelatocladus sp. BLCC-F211. Lineage (NCBI taxonomy): Bacteria > Bacillati > Cyanobacteriota > Cyanophyceae > Nostocales > Hapalosiphonaceae > Pelatocladus > Pelatocladus sp. BLCC-F211. Next base: position 21,826 of record NZ_JBHFLM010000007.1, read on the forward strand.
GAAGTGGTGCGTGTCCTGAAAGAACTCCGCCCCCCAGACACAGAACCCTTTGTGATGCCTAGCCATTGTCCAGTATGCGGTCAACCGGTGGTGCGGGAAATGGGAGAAGCCGTAACTCGCTGCGTCAATACTTCCTGTGCTGCAATTCTCAAAGGATCAATTGAACATTGGGTCAGCCGTGATGCTTTGGATATTCGCGGTATCGGGGAAAAGCTGGTACATCAACTCGTTGATCAAGGATTAGTACATTCCGTTGCCGATTTATATGACTTGACAAGCGAGAAATTACATGCATTAGAAAGAATGGGGAAAAAATCGGCAGATAAAATCATAGATGCGATCGCTCAATCGAAAAACCAACCTTGGTCAAGAGTATTGTATGGTTTAGGCATCCGTCATGTTGGTAATGTCACAGCCCAATTATTAACCGAGAAATTCCAGAGTGTTGAACAGTTGGAAACAGCACGAGTCTCTGATATCGAAGGTATTTACGGTATAGGTGCCGAAATCGCCGATAGCATCTACCAATGGTTCCATATCAGCGCCAATCAAATATTAATTCAACGCTTGCAAGCAGCAGGGTTACAATTTCTCACCACAGCAAACACCACAGTTACAGGTGATGCTGACAATCAAAAATTAGCAGGTAAAACTTTTGTGATTACTGGTACTCTTCCCACTTTGAAACGGGATGAAGCCAAGGCTTTAATTCAAAAAGCAGGTGGAAAAGTTACTGAATCAATTAGTAAAAAAACAGACTATTTACTTGTGGGAGAAGACGCAGGCTCTAAATTAGCAAAAGCTGAAGCACTGGGAATTACGCAGTTGAGCGAAGCGCAGTTATTGGAACTTTTGTAACCCACCTTCCGCCTTTCCGCTTTACTTTAGTTAGAGTAGTATTTGTAGAATTTGACCATCAATACATCTTGCACCAGACGATTTACAATCGTCGGGCTAGATGCAGAAGAGTACATAATTGTTCAAGGCTTGGTAATAATTAAATATATGGTTATCAATTTCTCCTCCGTAACGCTACCTCAGTCTGAAAACTTGAAGTTACATATCGTACTGGAACGTACCAATGAAGAAAATGTAATAGCTTCTGTCATGGAATTTCCCAACACTCAGGTTGAAGCACCTACTACTGAACAAGCTGTACAAGAATTGAAAAAACTTTTGTCAACTCGTCTTGAAAAGATAGAAATTATTCCAGTAGAAATTCAATTACCTCCAAGCGAAGCAGAAAATCCCTGGATGAAATTTGCGGGTGTGTTTCAAAACGATGCAGATTTTGCTGAAATTGCAGATCATCTCAGAGCAGAACGTAACGCAGTAGATGAAGATTAAAAGGCTGAGGTTTCGATCCAGATTGAGAAATGCAAGATGAGTCTTTATATACTCGACACAGACCATGTTTCGCTTTTACTTCAAGGAAACCAAGCCGTTATATCTAAAGTTGCTCAAGTTTATCCTCATCTGGCTATTACCATTGTCACAGTTCAAGAAATTTTTAACGGGTGGGTAGTCAAAATTAATGACCGGGCTGAATCTGCAATTTTAGTAAACCTTTATACTAAGCTGTGGACTACTCAAGAATATTTCAAAGGAGTGAAAATACTCAACTTTGATACTACCGCCTACACTTGCTACCAGGATTTACTCAGAGAAAACCAGCAATTAAATAAAAAAAGACTACAGAAAGATTTGCGAATAGCTGCGATCGCTCTTTCAACAAATGCGGTGATGGTTACTCGTAACCAAAAGGATTTTTCTCAAATATACCCGTTTTTTAAGCACTAAAGTGCTTACTACAAACCGTTAATTATTTTTTTTATCCGTAGCGATAATATGCAAATCGGTATTTTTCAGCAATCGCAGTAGTTTATGGGTGAGAGAACCTTTGAAGAGAATTTGCCAACGCGATCGCTGACTAGCACCAATAACAATTTGAGTAATATGATATTTCTTGGCTACTTGGGCGATCGCTTCCGCAATATCATTACTAGGAACACGAATAAACTCACCTTCAAATTCCTTACACAGCTTTTCACACATATCTATGTGCAAGCTTTCTTCTTTGGTGAGGAAGCGGTCAGGATCAGCAACAAATAAAGCAAACAGAGGGGCATTCATATAATTAGCTATTCTCGCACCCCGACGTAATAGTTGCAACGAATTAGTATAAGTAGAAATACATACTAATACCCGTTCTTGAATATTACAGAATTGACTTTGCGGATTCACAGCATTTGCCAAACCTGCACTCATTTCTCTGGCTTCTTCTTCAATGTTGTCTGCAATCTCTCGCAATGCTAATTCCCGTAAAGCAATCAAATTGCGACGTTGGAAAAAGTTATCGAGTGCTTGTTGGATTTTTTGTGATTCGTAGATTTTGCCTTCTAGCAATCGCTCGTGGAGTGTTTCTGGAGTAACATCTACTACCACAACTTCATTAGCATCATCTAAAACCCTATCAGGAACTCGTTCTCTAACTACAACACCAGTAATTCTTGCTACTAAATCATTGAGACTCTCCAGATGTTGAATATTCATCGTCGAGTAAACATCAATGCCATTTTGCAAAATAATTTCTACATCTTGGTAGCGTTTTTCGCGGGGTGAACCGGGGACATTGGTATGAGCGAGTTCATCGATTAAGACTAATTGAGGCGATCGCGCCAAAATTGCATCGGTGTCCATCTCTGTCAACATCAAATTACCCCGTGGAATTTGTTTGCGGGGTAATATTTCTAATCCCTCAGCCATCTCTGCTGTTTCTTTGCGTCCGTGGGTTTCCAACAACCCAACCACAACATCAATCCCTTCTTCTTTAAGCGCGTGACCTTCTTCTAGCATCCGGTAAGTTTTACCTACACCAGGAGCCATACCAATAAAGATTTTGTGTTTACCACGACGCACTGGATACATGGGAGGAGTGGGGGATCGGGGAAAGGGAAGGGGGACACGGGGGACATGGGAGAGAATAAACGCCAATGACAATTGACCATTGACAAATGACCAATGACAATTGACCAATGACAATTGACCAACAATATTATTGATTTTGTCTACGGTTAATTTCTTGGAGGTCGAGGGCGTAATTTAATTTCAAGATATTAACTCCAGGTTCGCCGAAAATACCTAAAAATCTGCCCTCTGTATATTGTTTGATAAATGGCACTATTTCTTCTCTGGTAAGATTACGCGCACGGGCTACTCTTTCTAACTGTTCTTGTGCTGTTCTGACAGAAATATGTGGATCTAAACCAGAGCCAGAAGTGTAAATAATATCGGCGAAGGGTTGAATACTTTCATCGTTAAGTTCATTAGACTTTTCAACCACACGCTGAAGTAAGTCTGGATTGCTGGGAGCAAGGTTGGTTGCACCTGATATACCAGTCGATCTACCTAATTTTCCTTGACTATATCTGACAGCACTGGGGCGACCTTGAAAATATCTTTCTGATCGGAACTGTTGACCAATCAAAGCTGATCCAATAGCTTCCCCTTGGATATTTTGCATAATACTACCGTCTGCTTTTTCTTTAAAAAAAGCTTGACCAACTCCCAAAACTGCAACAGGATAAATAACGGCTGTTACCAACCACAGTAATATAGTGATACGAATTGCTCTGATAATTTCTCGAATAATAAACATAATAAGTAAGTTAATTGGTAATGGGTAATGGGTAATTGGTAATAGGTAATTTTAATTACTTACTTAATAGTCTGATAACTGGTAACTAATAAATGTTAAAAACGTTCTGGCTGAAAAATAACAAAAAATAAATAAATTACCAGTGCCAATGTTATAAAACCTAAAACCCCAATTGCCCAAGCTGAACGACGTTCTAAAACACCATCAGCAGCTGCATAAACAACTGGAGCAATAAACAAATTAAGACACAAACCAATAAAAATTATCAGTGGTAATTTTTGTTTACGCCATTGTGACCAAACAAAATGAATTGACTCTACTATATTTGCTGATGAAAACTTATTAAATAGATTAATTTTTATATTTAAATTCATTTATTTTTCACCTCTAAATATATATTTTCGATCCCCTTTCCCAATATCCCCCCTACGCCAATCCTATAGCCGTAATGATTAAATCAATTAATTTAATCGCAATAAAAGGTGCAATTACACCACCCAAGCCATAAATAAATATATTGCGTTGTAATAACTTATTAGCAGTTAAAGGTCGAAACTTTACACCTTTGAGTGCTAAAGGAATTAAGACAGGAATAATTAATGCATTGTAAATGAGCGCTGACAGCACAGCAGAATTAGTGCTGGTTAGCTTCATGATATTTAAATTTTGTAGGTTAGCAGCAGCAAATAATACTGGAATAATTGCAAAATACTTAGCAATATCATTGGCGATCGAAAATGTTGTTAATGCTCCTCTAGTAATCAACAATTGCTTACCAATACCAACTATATCAATGAGTTTTGTCGGATCAGAATCTAAATCCACCATGTTTGCTGCATCTTTGGCAGCTTGAGTACCTGTATTCATGGCTACTCCGACGTTAGCCTGTGCCAAGGCTGGTGCATCGTTGGTACCGTCTCCGGTCATTGCTACTATTTTGCCTTTTTCCTGTTCCCCTTGAATTACAGAGATTTTGTCTTCTGGAGTTGCTTCGGCAATAAAGTCATCAACTCCTGCTTCTTTGGCAATCACAGAAGCAGTAATGTGGTTATCGCCCGTTAACATGACGGTACGTACTCCCATACGTCGCAACTGATCAAAGCGATCGCGTATTCCTGGTTTAACTATATCTTTGAGATAAATCACGCCGTAGATATCCCCATCTAAGCACACTGCTAGTGGTGTCCCGCCTTGCTGGGAAACCATTTCGTAAGCAGCATCTAGTTCTGGTGGATCTTGACCGTTACGTGTACGCACAAATCCTTTAATAGCGCTGACTGCACCTTTACGCGCCTCTTCGCCATTGGGTAAATTTGTGCCACTCATACGAGTTCTAGCGGAAAATTCTACCGCTTCGGCTTTTTCGGGGTCAAAATCAATTTTTGCCCCTAATTTTTCCGCCAGTCTAAATATAGATTTCCCCTCTGGAGTTTCATCAAATATACTAGCTGCCAAAGCTACATAAGCAATTTGTTCCATTGAGTGACCATTGACAGGAATGAACCCTTCTGCTAGACGATTGCCTAAAGTAATTGTGCCTGTTTTATCCAGAACCAGCGTATTAACATCACCACAAGCTTCCACAGCTCGTCCAGAGGTAGCAATCACGTTAAACTGAGCAACCCGATCCATCCCAGCAATCCCAATCGCACTGAGTAATCCGCCGATAGTGGTGGGGATCAATGCTACCAATAGCGCTACTAAAATTGCCACACTGACTTGAATTTGCACATACTGAGCAATGAACGGCAGAGTCGCCACCACAAACAGAAATACTAAACTCAGAACAGCAAGTAATACCGTCAGAGCAATTTCATTGGGTGTTTTGCTACGTTCTGCTCCTTCTACCAAAGCAATCATCCGGTCAATAAAACCCTTGCCTGGTTCAGCAGTGATCCTGATAATTAGTTCATCAGAGATAATCCGCGTCCCACCAGTGACAGAACTCGCAACATCAGAACCAGGTTCTTTTAGTACCGGAGCAGATTCGCCAGTAATTGCTGATTCATCTACACTCGCAGTACCCATAACTACTTCACCGTCGGCGGGAATCGTGTCACCAGCAACCACGTAGACAGTATCGCCTTTTTGTAAGCTAGTGGAAGAAACTTCCGTAATTGCGCCATCAGGAAAAAGTTTTTTGGCGATCGTTTCTGACTTAGTTGAACGCAAGGCGTCAGCTTGGGCTTTACCTCTACCTTCAGCAATTGCTTCGGCAAAATTAGCAAACCAAACGGTAAAGAATAAAATTGCCGTGATAATCCCGTTGAATAATCGCGGGTTTTTCTCTGTAACTGGGCCAAACAAATCAGGCTCAATTGTCACCGCAAGCGTAATCAGTGTCCCAACCCAGACTAAAAACATAACTGGGTTTTTCACTGCTTGTTGAGGATTGAACTTCACAAAAGCATCTTTGATCGCCCTCAAATAAATACCAGAGGTATTTATCCGTGACTGTTTGCGTTTATGACGGCGATCGCTAGAACGAGAACGTCCGTGTTTGGGAGGTTTAGGGGTAGTTGCAGCTGGATTCATAGATATTGGGGATCGGGGAAGGTAGGGGTCCCCTTTGGGGATAAGGGGCAGGTGGGGTCCCCTCTGGGGATAAGGGGCAACGGGGATCGGGAAACAGGGAACGGGGATCGGGGATTGGGAAAAGGGGATGGGGAAGAGACAAGGGAGAACTGTGAAACTGTGAAGTTGTGACGCGGTTAATCAATCAAAAATATTCTCCGTGTCTGGTGTGTCCCCCTTGTCCTGCTTGTCCCGATCCCCAGTCCCCAATTCCCGATCCCCGATTCCCTAACTACCAGAGGCAATTTTAAATCCTTCGGCGATGGGGCCCAAGGCTAAAACTGGGAAGAAGGTTAGTACTCCTAAAATTAAAATTACTCCGGCGGTAACACTGGTAAATAGCAGAGTATCGGTTCTTAAAGTACCTGGTGTTGCTGGTACTGGTTGTTTGCGAGTCATGCTATCGGCTAACAGCAGAATCGCAATAATGGGAACATAGCGCCCCAACACTAAGCTGAAAATAGTACTTAGATTCCACCACAAGCTATTATCTGCTAAACCTTCAAAGCCAGATCCATTATTAGCGCTGGCTGAGGTGTACTCATAAACAACTTGGGAGACGCCATGAAAACTAGGATTGCTAATTCCAGCTAATGTTTCTGGAAAGTATAAAGTAATCGCACTTGGAATTAAAACAGCGATTGGGTGAATTAATAAAACTACACTGGCGAGGACAATTTCTCGTTTCTCAATTTTTCGCCCCAAAAACTCTGGTGTACGTCCCACCATTAATCCTGTTAAGAACACAGTCAAAATTAAATAAATAAATAGATAAGCGGTTCCTGTTCCCTGACCACCCCAAATAATTTGTAAGAACATATTTAAGAGAGTGGCAAAACCTCCTGTGGGCATGAGAGAATCATGCATTCCATTGACAGCACCAGTCATGGTACTTGTGGTCGCGATCGCCCAAAATGCGGTAAGTATTGAACCAAAGCGGACTTCTTTTCCTTCGAGATTTGATATTTCATACCCCAAAGTGCCGTTGATCAAAGTATTACCCTGATATTCGCTAGTAGCTGTTACGTATACTAAAACTACAAAAATTGCAAACACCATCCAAAACAGCAACCAAGCCTGTTTGATGTTATTCGCAAACAATCCATAGGTGTAAATTAAAGCCATCGGGATAGATAGCATGGCGAGCATCTCTATTAAATTAGAAGCACCGTTGGGATTTTCAAATGGATGAGCAGAGTTAGCAGCAAAAAAACCACCACCGTTTTCACCCAATAGTTTAATCATTTCAAAAGAAGCCACTGGTCCTCTAGCTATATACTGACTAAAGCCTTCCAGGGTGGTGACAGCCTGAGTTGGCAGTAATGTTTGTGGTGTGCCTGAGATAATTAAAGCGATCGCACCAATTAAAGATATTGGTAACAATATTCGTGTAATAGCACGAACTAAATCTACGTAAAAGTTCCCCAGTGGTCTACCTGTCAACCCCCGAATAAAAGCAATACCTACAGCCAATCCAGTTGCAGCCGAAGTAAACATCAAAAAACCATTAGCTGCTGTTTGACTAAAGTAACTTAAAGTTGTCTCAGGAATGTAATGCTGCTGGTCAGTATTTGTCAGAAATGAAATTGTTGTGTGTAGTGCTAAATCCCAGCGCAGTGCTTTCAAGTTCATGGGATTCAACGGCAAAATTCCCTGAAAATCTAAAATCAAGTAGACAGCAACACCCATAATCAAATTGCTGAATAACACCGCGCGGATGTACTGCCCACCTGTCATGTCTTGTTTGCTACGTACACCCCCCAGTATATAAATAATCCGCTCAACCGGGTTCAAGACGGAGTCAAGCACAGTTCTTTCACCCAGGAAGACACGGGCTATGTATCTTCCGAAAAATGGCGTGATGACTATTAAAATACAAAGCGTTAAGCCGATTTGCAAAAAACCCTGTGTCATGTATTTAATGCTGGATTATAGTTGGTCTGGCTTTACTAATAGAAAGCTAATTATTAATAACGCTTGATCACTTCTAAGTCTTGAAGACTTACATTTTACAATCCCTACACCTGTTTGGGAGGGTAGTTGAATCAGGATTCGCCAATTCCTAATTTTCAAGCACATACCCACAAAAATAGCGATCGCCACCTATGGGACAATATTTAGAGAGTATTTATTAAGTAAATTTTAATTTTGTGGCGATTGGCTTAAAAGTCAAGCGATCGCACCATCCGGCAGGCGAAAGTGGACAGATAAATAAGTGAAACCTCCATACAAGTGTCTTAGGTTAATCTACCAACAGCAAAATATTTTCCTCCGATTGAGTGGTTTTGCAGGAGGAGTTCTATTATCAGTTTTGAGCGGTTGTAGTCAAAAGCCAAATAGCGTGACTCTCTCCACCGGTACTGTCGGTAGTTACTACCATCGCTTAGGTGAACAAATTAACTACTCTACCAACACAACAGCCGAATTCTCTATTCGGAATTTTGAATCTCAAGGTTCCCAAGAAAACATCCAACGATTGCTAAATCATCAGGTCGATTTTGCGATCGCGCAGTTGGATGTCGCCAACGAAGCTATGCGAGCAGGAAAAGTCAAAGCAGTGGCAATTTTGGCAAAAGAATATGTTCACATTATTGTTCGGAAAAATTCTGAGATTAAAACATTCGACGATCTTCAAGGAAAGCGAGTTGCTGTTGGTACTCCCGGTAGTGGAATTCTCTTTACAACTAAACAATTAATCCAAGCAGACAAGCTGAAAATTCAAGAAGATTATTCTAATTTTGACGAAGCATTCAAAAAACTCAAATCTCGACAATTAGATGCAGTTATTTATGTGGGAAGTTTGGGTGCAAATGAAAAGCTGAGGCAAATATTTGCAAAAAACTCAGATATGAATTTACTTCCTATACGAACTGCATTAGTAAACAACTTAACAGTATTAGACCCCAGTTCTTACGAAAGTGCAATTCTACCTGTTGGTACTTATGTGTCGCGTCCACCGATTCCAGATCGAAAATTACCAACTCTCTCAACTGCAACCGTTTTAGTCACTCGCCCTAACATGAATCGACAAATAGTAGGGCTAGTTACTTGGTCAATTCTTTCCACCGCCCGTACTTATTCCCAATTCTATCCAGAACTACAAAACTCAAAACCAGAAGAATTAATGCGAAAAGAGCTTTTCTATATTCATCCAGCAGCAGAGGCGGTGTTTAATCAGGGTGATCCTCGGATGGTGATCATTCGTTACTGGGAAAACAATAACGACTTACAGGCTGGATTTTTCATTTTGGGAACAACTAGCGTGCTAGGTTTATTGTTACGACAGTGGCACAGACAAAAGTCCAAGAAGATTATGACGACAACCAATAACCGAATTATTGAACTTAAGTCACTGTTACCAGATCATCCACAGCAAGCATTGGAAAGTATCGAAGACTTAAGTCAGGAAAATCGGCTCACATTTATTGAAGGTCTAGTGTCAACAGAAGTCTACGAACAACTGCGTCACAAAACCCAAACTTTTGCCGATCAGTGTCGTACCCTGATAGAACATCAACGCAAAAAGTTTGTCATGGATACGCTGTTATTGTTAGATGAATGGCAAGCAAGTTTACAGATCGATCCAGAAGCAGCATTACAAAAGTTGAAGCAACTTAAGCAACAATATCGAGAGATGTTGTTGTCAGATCAAGTTGACATTGAAGCTTATATAGAATTGATGAATTTAACCTTAATTTCGCTGATGACTTTAGTTCCAAAGTCTTCTCCAGCTGATTCTAATCCTGAAAGTAAAAAGCAAAATCTTTCAAATTAAACCTCGTCCATCTTGAAAAGAGGAGTTTTTCAAAAAGGACATTATGTAGGTTGGGTGGAACGGAGTGTAACCCAACATTAACCAGACTATAATGTTGGGTTTCGCTGTCGCTACACCCAACCTACAAAACTACA